>NZ_JAUBWA010000005.1:0-74890 GCF_036702825.1 Microcoleus sp. A003_D6
CAGCTTAATGGCCGTGCCATTCGTCAACATTGGGGGATTGAAAACCAAGTTCATTGGGTTTTAGATGTTACTTTTAACCCACTTTCCGCAGGTCTTAACATAAAATCGGGAATTTTTTGCTAAAAAATGGTTATCTTCCGTTCTATACAAGCGTCATAGCCACTGTAGAGAAATATTAATTTTTGTTGATAATTATTTTTTATTTTCCAAAGTTTTTTGATCGTTGAGAATCTTTTTCAAACTAAATCTCTAGAATGACGTTCGACCGTCAAAATACTTTTAACTGTGTAAAGAAGTGCGGAATGTGGGTTTTAATGAAGACCTGTGTCGCATTCGGTCGTTAAACAGCCCTCAGAACTTGGCTGTTCTAAGACGAATGGCGCTTAATGCCATCAATCAAGAAACAACTCTCCGACGTAGTGTGCGGCAAAAAAAGAAACGAGCGGCGATGAATGATGAGTATATGATGCAGATTCTCAAATGCTTGTGTCAAGCCTGATTGAGATGCTCTTACCCTGATACTGATAGTCGGTATAGTTGAGAATGACTTGACTGATGTTGCCTTCGGTATCTAATATTAATTCTTTGGCAAGTGGATAGTCTTCTATTTTCATAGATTTTGATGGGTTGGGAGGGAATGATGTTTCTATTTTAACAGCGTGCTCCTAAATCGGGAGGGACAACCCAATACTCGCGCCAGCGTTTTTAACTGATTTGGATGCTCCTGATTAAACTGTACCTCCGAAAGCTCTGATAATTCTATGCAAAGGGCGATCGCACTTTTGAACCGCAGATGCACGTTGATGGACGCGGATGGGGAAAGGTCGATCGCACTTTTTGACGCACCGGGTCGATCGCACTTTTGAACCGCAACGGATGGCTTATGAACGCAGATGTATCGCGACTTAAGGGTGAGGAGTAATTGCAATAACTGTAATTACTCCTTGATCCGGGCCGTAATACCAGAAAACTCGAAAGGCTGCTGGCGTTTTGTTTTCGACGTAGGCCTCAAATACTTCCTCTTCATTTGGGCCAGATAATGTGTCGTATTTATGAGTTTTCAAGCTGGGATGGCGTAAATTAGTTGCCATTAATCCAAGTGTTTTCAGCACTTTATTGTGTTTTTTAGGATCTAATTTCTGGAGATTAGCTAAGCTATCTCTAGCTGATGAAGAGAATTCTATCTAAAAATTCATTCCTCTTCAATCTCCAAATCAGCATATTCAGAAAAGTCACCTAAATCGTGTACTTCACCTTTAGCTGCTTGTGCGAGACCGCACTTGACTAAGGCTAATGCTTCGGGGTTTTGCCACAACCATTGCTCGCGATCGGGTATGTTGCTTATGGGGTCTAATAAAATTTGTCCGGCTTCGTTGACGAGCACGCGATATTCTTTTGATTTGGGTTCGAGGTTTAAACTGAGGTGTCCTTGTGAATCTGTACTGATTAATTTTTTCAGAGTCCAAAACATATCTTTCAGCTATTATAAAATTGGGTAAAACTCTCTAGGTAGAGTTTTACTCGATTATAACAAATTAGATGTTGTTTGTCTATTCTGATTTTAATGGCGATCGCACTTTTTGACGTAAGGGCGATCGGACTAGATAAAGGGGGATAGATACTGTTGCTAAAGTACACTCTGTTATGTTTTAATGATAGCAGCTTGTTATCGGGGTATAAATATGGCTGATTTACCATCAGAAACTACTGAAATCATAAATCAATTAAAACAGCAGTCGTTAAATATTGTCAATAAAGCTTTAGCCTTGGAATTAACCATTTTTGAACTGTTTGGAGAGACAGACGCAACGATTGCGGCACTAGATGAAATGAAAAGTGCAGCAGAAAATGCAGAATCTTCCTACTCCCAACTGTCTACTATCCAGCTTCAAATTGCCCAAGCTCAACCTGTTGCCTCTAGTGATATGTTACAATTACTAGAACGAGCTATAGCACGAACCCAAGCAAGGATTCCGGCACTGGAGCGTAGTATTGAAGAAGTTAAGATGGAATATAATTTGCCATGAATAAACAACCGCGCATCCCCGATCCAGAAACATCTAAACGTTTACTAGCTAATCTCCGTCGAACTCGTTTGGAGGTTCAAGAAGTCAATTTAGAATTGGGAGAGATTAATGCGATGCTGGCAGAACAGCTTCGCCAGCAAAGATTGAATCGAGTCAGGCTATCGCTCGATAGCTCAACAGTAGAAGTATAAATTTGTTAGCAAAACCTGCCAAAATTTTAAGTAGCGCGATCGCTTTTTTAACCACAAATAGAGGTGGAGTGATGAAGGTCGATCGCACTTTTTGTCGTAAGGGCGATCGCACTTTTGAACCACAGATGGATGCGGGCTGAGTGCGAGGCTTGAGTTATGAAATAACGAGCTTTCGCCTCACTTTACAGATATTGTAACTTCCTTATTTAAAGGGAATTGTGCTATCTCTCTCAATTCAAAATCACCTAGATTAATAGGAAATTCTAGAGATTCTCCCCGCTTAAATTGAGACACTAGCTTGTACAGTTTAACACTGGCTACCGGATTCCATCTAAAGATTTTGCAGAAATGCCGATCGCCCTTGATTAACGGGATAGTTTGTCCAGAAACTTTGGCTGTTTCTGCGGTCATTGTAAACTGATGTTGCTCTCGATCGAGCAATACGATCGTATTGAATGTTCCCAATTCGCTCGCTGGTTCTATTGAAAGCACTTTGATATTCATGGTATGCCTCAGAAAACTGCAATTTGATTCCAAACCTTTAAAAATTCATCTATATTCATTTTATACTTTGTCCCTTCCCAGGGGTCTCGAATTAGAACAAGTCCTGTTAGATCCAGACCGTCAACTACTACCATGTGTCCGACTCTGTTACCAAATTCTGACCTTTGAGCCATCCACGACTGTTCAGTATTTAATAACAGGTTAAAAGCTGCTAGAGGTGTTGATGTATCAATAAAACCAGCTTGCCATCGATGAGAAGTAGCCGGAGTCAGTTCGTTAAGGGCATTGGCAATTTCTTCCGCCGATGTGGGTGCTCCTGTTAAATTTTCATTCTTCGTCTTGTTCAATATTAGTGAGATAGTAGGGTGCGTCAGTAAATAAGTGTTTCCCATGTAGAGTCAGTGTTCTAGCTGACGCACCTTACCTGGATCGTTAATGGTTTAAATGCTCCACAGCTTACAACCCCGTCGCGTCGTTTAAAAAATGTTGGTAATGACAAGCCCTAAACCGACGGAGTAACAGTTACCGCCGCCTCAGAACTCGGAAAAAACTTTTGAGTAATCCAAGCAGTTACAATATGAGAAAGCAATCCCATCGGCCCCGCAAACAAACACAAAGCCAGAGAATGAACCGTCCAAACTCCTGTCCGCTGTCCTTCCAAATAAATCCAGCGCCCGACAAACAAATCCATCACTAAAAAATGTATCCATCCCGTAGCAGCAGCCGTTTCCTCCCCCAGAAACTTAGCAATATCTGCTAGCTTGGGATTGGACAAAGCAGCCGCATTTTCCGCAGTCAGACTGCTAGCAAACAAATATATGTACAAAGTGGCGAGCACTGCAAACGGAATGAAAGAATTCATCACTTTGCGAGTAATTCCCCAGTTGGGCAATAAAATCATAATTGCCCAGAAAGGCAAAACGAACAGATTAGCTGCGTTAAAAATTAGTTCTGGTGTCATAGTTGGCTGTTGGCTCCTGCGAATGAATGCAATGCAATTTGGGCTGTTAAGATTAGTTTACACAAGTTTTGCTGAAATTTATCAAAACCAGAAAAAAATATCATTCACAAATGAAATAGAATTGCTATAATAATCGCAAATCGAGGACTTACGCCAAAAGTGGTTTTACGCGCTAAGCTGTTACGCATTTAAAATAGTATTGTAGGGTGCCACGGCTCCTTTCTCGTTTCCCTTGTAAGCGTAAGTGTTCGCTTCTGACGCACCCTACAGGCCCCGCCCGGTGGTTTAAATACTCCACAGCTTACTTATAGCGGTAAGGTGCGCATTGCGCGCCCTACATAATTAGGTTTCGCGCCAATCTAAAATCGCACATCTAAAATCCCATGACAACTTATAATAACTTTCCCGATTGGTGCAAGCACAAAGCAAATATCTCTCCAGGCGCCAAACATACTGTAGAAATACTGTTGCAAATATCAGACTCTTCCGAGTGCGATCGAGCCAATGAATTGCTTTCTACTACAACAGAACTCAATCTCAAACTTGCTCAAATTACCGATATCAGCCCCCTCTCATCTTTCACTCAACTTACTAATCTCAGCCTCGGCAGCAATCAAATATCTGACCTCACTCCCCTGCAATCTTTAACCAAGCTGAAAACTCTGGTTATGGATGTCAATCAAATATCGAATCTCAGTCCGCTTTCATCTCTAACAAATCTGACTAGACTCGTTCTCGATACCAATCAAATCTCAGACATCAGTCCTCTAGCATCTCTAACTAATCTTACCGCCCTTGTCTTGTTTGACAACAAAATTTATGACATCAGTCCCGTGAAAGCTTTAACTAACTTAAATGCGCTGATACTCTACAACAATCAAATTTCCGATCTCGTTCCTCTGGCAAATTTAACTGAACTCCAGACACTCTACCTTTATAATAATAAAATATCGGATATCAGCCCGTTGGCTTCCTTGAAAAATCTCAATACGCTGTTTCTATTCGGAAATGAAATATCCGATCTTACTCCGCTGGCATCGCTAACTAACTTAAAGAAATTGGTTTTATTCCAAAATAAAATATCTGATATTAGTTCTTTGGCATCGCTAACTAATTTAATAGAACTCAACCTCGGCAACAATCAAATATCTGACATCAGTTCGCTGAAATCATTAACTAATTTGACTCAACTTTATCTGTTCAACAATTCGATATCCGATAGCCGCGCGCTGCAACCTTTAAATAACCTATTTTTGCTTGACTTGTACAACAATCAAATTTCTGATATCAGTTCCCTGCAATCTTTGCCAAAGTTAACTACGCTCGACTTGCGGGGAAATCCCATTGTTAATAAAATTTGCCCTGTCAATCCTGAATCTATATGCCGATTTTAATTTTTAAGGGCGAGATGGCGGTTGATATAGTATAATGTTGAAGGTCAATATCAGGAGAAAGTGATGAGCGGACACGATGCTTTAATGTTAGGATTGCTGCTGTTGCCCGGTTTGGCTTTGTCGATCGCAATTATGGGCGCTTTTGCCGCTGGTGGATAACCAGTTTTTAACAGTCCTCAGCGCTCAATCAGCAGTTTACTGGTTCCGCGAGGGCGGGTCGATCTATTTTTTGAGTAGCCGGAAATATCTTTGGCAAAACCCGCCCATTTCCTCTACCAATTTACAAAAATTGTGCTGTCATATCCGAATTTACTAAAGTATTCGCGCACAAAATACCCGATGCTGCGACGGCGGGCACGCCAATTCCGGGCATGGTGCTGTCTCCCACTCGATACAAGCCTTTGACTGGTGTTTGCGGCCCGGGCCACGTGCCTTTTCCGGCGGCGATTGCAGGCCCGTAAGTTCCTTGATACCGGCGTAAAAATCGGGCGTGGGTTAGCGGTGTGCCGATCGACTCCAAGACTATTCGCGATCGCAAATCCGGTATAATTTTTTCTAAAGCTTGAAACAGAGATTGCGATCGCTCTTGCTTTTTCTGCTGATAACCGTCGCCGTACTCCCAACCTTCGTAAGGTTCCAATGTATAAGCGTGAACGGCGTGATGTCCGGGCGGCGCGAGAGTTGCATCCCACACCGTAGGAATCGAAATCATACAAGTATTTCCGGGTACTGTAATGTCAATCTTGCTGTCGCGAACGACGACGTGGTGGCCGGTCAAACCTTCGATTCCTTCGGCTTTAATTCCTAAATGCAGGTGCATGAAACTGTCTACTGCTGGCATCGACAAAGCGCTTTTTCGGTAGCTTTCCGGCAAATCTTCAGGTCGCAGTAACTTTGTATAAGTATCCCAGACGGTGGCATTTGAAATAACAATTGGAGCGCGAATAATTTCGCCATTTTGCAAGCGAATGCCTGTAGTTTTGCCGGATTCAACTAATATTTGCTCGACGGGAGTTCCCAAGCGCAACTTCCCTCCCCAGCGCTGCAAACCTCTCACTAAAGCATCGACGATCGCACCGCTGCCTCCAACAGGATACTCGATCGCACAGCGCGATCGTTCGCCAATCATAAAAGCTATTTCCGGCGCGACAGTTCCGTGCGCTTTCAAACCCGACAGCAAAAAGCACTCCAAATCGATCAAACGCCGCACCCAAGGGTCGCGCACGTCCCGATCCATCAAGGAACCAGCAGAACCCGCGATCGCACCTACCAACGGCAACAGCTTCAGCAAAGCAGGCGAGTACCGAGACAGCAAAACAGGTATCAACTGCCAGTCGGATCTCAGCGCTAAAGCCGGAATTCCACGCAAAGCTTCATACAAAACTAATAAATTTTGTTGAAATTGCTGTAATTCTACAGCACCTTGCGGTGCGAATTTAGCTACACCATCTAAGTAATTTCTCGCATCAGCATAAACCGGCAAACTTCCCTCTGGAAAATGGTAATGCCCCAGCGGATCGTAGGAAATTGTGGCGATCGATTCCTCCAAAATATTCAAGACTTGCCGCAAAGGATTGAGCGACTGCGGGTCAGTCAAACCGCAATAAAAAGAAGGCCCCGAATCAAAGTGAAATCCCCGGCGCGAAAAACTGTGAGCCGCCCCGCCCGCTATGGTGTGACTCTCGCAGACGAGAACCCGCTTGCCGTAGCGAGCTAGCATCGAGCCGGCGACTAAGCCGCCAATGCCGCTGCCAATTACGATCGCCTCAAAGTCTTGCATTTATCAAATGTGGTATAATTGTATTATTTCTTGCTGACTGTTAACAGGGTATATTTGGGGGAGGAAAACTATGAAACCTTTATCTATTTTAGATGAAGTTGTTCGCGAATTAGAACAAGATGTCAATCTCTCGCGCATAAAAAAAATAATATTTTTTGCTTGTAAAGACTCTTGGGAGAACGATCCGGCCCAACTCGCAAGCGCCAATGTCAGGAGCTTAATCGAAGAACTCTGCACTAAATACACCAGGTTAGAAGATATTGAAGAAGTTTTAAACAGTATAGTTGCCAAGGTTAATAAAAAAACCGAGTACGCTTTAGTGACAGATCAAATCGTCTGCCAACTGAGCAGGCTTTACGAATACCAAGATTTCACAAAATTAGAAACAAACATATCTAATTTTGGCGGTTACGAAGCACCTGCATTTGATGACCACTTTAGTTCGCAAGTGCCAGCAGCGGAGTCGAGCGAAAGAGACCCCGGAAATCTATTTGATGTCCGACAAAAAATTTTACAGCAAACCAATCCGCTGAGGGCGAAAATTCTCATTTTTTCTACTCTTTATCACGAGTTCACTTTTAGCGATCGCGACTGGCTGCTGCTGAAAACCCAAGAACTTGACAATCTGCTGCGACAACTGTTTAATGTCTGCGGCAGCCTAGCCGAACTCGAATCTCAGTTGTACAGAACTGCGGGCAATCTCGACAACAGCGACGAATGCGACCAAGCGGCTAGCGTGATTATCAAAGCCATGAATTCTTGTTACACAAAATTGCAACAAGAAGAACAGGATCGAGCCGAAAATTCCGCTAGCGAAGATTACGATCAGACGCATTTAAACAACAGTATTTATGAAGAGAGCGAGCCTGTTGAGGGGCGCAACGATTATTTTGAGGCGGGCGATATTACTCAAATCATTCAAGCTGCTCCCACTCACTATCATTATGACCCCCAGAAAAGTTACTTAGTGCCGGACACGGCAGAAAATGTACCATTAAAAGAACCCGAAACCAGCATTAATAATTCCCCGGCAGATTTTAGACAGGAATTCGTAGACACATTCCTGGTTTCAGAAACGCCGACTATTCTCGAAACGATCGAAGCGGCCGCTCCTGTTACTATAAATATTAGCGATTCCATCAAGCGCAAGTTGGGAGTGGAAGAAGAAGTGAAAGGATTAGTCAGTCAAAGTGTTAACTCCGCCACGGCGCAAATAGAAAAGATATTCAGCGATTTAGAAGCTGCTTTGAACGGAAAATTTTCTACAGAAAGTGCAGAGGAGCGTTTGTACTGGAAATGTAAAAGTCTCAAAGATTATGTAGGAAGAGTTCAGGGATTTACCGAAAAATTAACTGAAATTCTGAGCGAAGTGGAGTTAAAAGCAAACGGGCGCCCTCCTTCGGAACCCCAGGAGAATATGGTAGAAAATACTTCAGCAACAGATGAGCAAATCTCTAGCCAGAAACCAAATCAGTATCAGCTTGTGGAAATGGCAAAACAAGGCAAGCCAAAGGCGATCGCCCTATTGATAAATCAATTGCTACAGCCTAAAGGAATTAGTGCTACAGCGGGATTTAAAGACGGTTGGCTCCACATCATTCTGGAGTCTGCCGAAGTACCAAAAAAACAGGATACAGCTATCTACATTCACAAAAAACTGTGTACTTTAAAATCACAAGCTCTTACTCACGTCAAAATTCACGGGCGGCAGTTAGGCAACAAAACAGTCGCTTGGACTCAAGAATTTGTGAATCAAACTCATTAAATGCCCAGACAGAAGTCTGTGGCTACACAAACTGAGTCCGCAAGGCAAGGAATGAAATTCAAGAAGTCTAGAAATAGCAGATTTGCCCCAATTAAAAATAAAACAAATATGAATTCCAGCGAAATTGTAAGGAGATATATATCAGGAGAACTAGATTTTCAAGGTATGAGTCTTAGAGGCGTCTATCTGAGCGGTGCGGATTTAATTGGCGTCAATTTAAGCAGTGCTGACCTCGGGGGTGCAAACTTAGCGATGTCGTACCTGAGCAGAATTAACCTTCAGCGCGCAAATTTAACTAATGCAAAGTTGTGCGGTGCTAACTTAAATCAGGCCAACTTGAGCGCAGCAAATTTGTCCGATGCAGACTTCCACGGAGCTACTTTGCAAGGTGCAGACTTTCGCAAAGCCAACATCTCTTTGGGAGTTTTTCTTGATGCAAATTTGAGCGATGCAGATATGCGAGGCGTCAATTTGCAAGGTGCAGATTTGCGGGGTGCGTGCTTGCGCGGTGCAAATTTGCGCAAGGAGCAGCGGATTTTTGAGGGGGCAAATTTGCGGGGTGCAAATTTGCAAGGTGCAGATTTGCGGGGCGTCAATTTGCTAGGTGCAGATTTGACTAAAGCTAATCTCAGTCAAGCGAATTTGACTGAAGCATTTCTGCGGGAAGCAAATCTGACTCAGGCGAATTTGAGTGAAGCTATTTTAGATGGCACATTTTTGACTGAAGCAACTTTGGTAGAAACGAATTTGTCCTGGGCTGTAATGACAAGTGCTAAGTTGGAAAGAGCTGTGTTAATTGATGCTGAACTGGCGGGTGTTAACTTGCGGGGTGCATTTCTTCCTGATGTTAAGTTGAGCAATGCTAATTTAGTTATGGCTGACTTGAGTCGAGCTAATTTGGTGAGGGCTGATTTGAGTCGAGCTAATTTTAATCAGGCAAATTTGAGTGAAGCCGATCTGACTGATGCTTACCTGGCTAGAACAGATTTGGGGGATGCTATTTTGCACCGCACAACTTTGATTAGGGCAGATTTGAGCACTGCTAATTTAGCGGGAGCTCAGTTTCGCGGTACCATCATGCCAAATGGAGAAATGCACGGGTAATACCATTTTAGATTTTAGATTTTAGATTTTAGATTTGAAGCTGCCTAGGGTGCGCACGGAGCACCTTACCACTGTTGGTAATTGAATATACTGATGTTAGTTTTTAGTTATTAATTATGCCAAGTTACAAAAGTGTGTTGTTTTTTAACAGTCTAACTTTAGTGCTAGTTGGGCTAGTGACGGCGTGTCTAAATTTATTTGGTTCTTCAGTAAAAGGATTATTCTTGCCGCCTTGCTCTGCCACGTATCCGGGTGCTGGCTTCTTTTTTTTGGCGTTTCAAATGTTATTTTATTTATCGGTAATGGTGTGCGCTTTTACCTTTGGATTGCTGAGAATTATTCAGCCCGATCGCCCGGAAAATCGATTTATCTTATATTCGGCACTGTTTGCAGGTTGCTTTCTGTTCAATGAAGTTTTTCGGACTCACGTTCATCTGGGACGTGCGGGTTTTCCGAAAGTGACAATAGTCATATTTTATGCCGTGCTGGCAGTGGCATACGGATTAACTTTTAGGAGGCAAATTAAATCGACTCCCTATCCTTTACTGCTGAGCGGCGTTGGGTTGTTATTTGTTGCCTTTTTTGCAGAAGCGCTGCCTTTGAAAAACGAGATAATTTCGAGCTTGTTGGAGGGAATTCCGAAGCTGTTGAGCGGGATTAATATTGCACTTTATTTTTGGTTTTTGTGCCAGGGATTGATAGTGCGATCGCTCAATTGTTCCAAATATAATAAAACAACTACTTTGTAGTCATGCCTTGAGCAAATGGGTGCATCGCACTGATACTACTTTTTCCCGGACTTGTCAGCGCCGCTCGCGTATCTAGAAAAAATCTATAATAAATCCATATTCTAAAATCTATAATCAAATGGCGACACCAGTTGATTTTCCTAAATATCTGCAATCCCTGGTTGAGTCTTATAAAAAACAACAGCATCTCTACACGCTGACGGATTTACAGGTGGAGGTGCGGGAAGAAATATCACCGCAGGAAAAATCGCCCTTTCCCGCAGAAAAGAAACCAGAAACGAAAATCGATCGCCTGGAAGTGCTAACGGGACTCCGCAAATACGTGCAGCAGGGCAATGTGCTGCTGCTGGGAAAGCCCGGATCGGGAAAATCGACGGTTTTGGAGCGTTTTAGGTGGGAATTGGCACTGGAAGCGCTGGAGAAGGGCGATCGACAGATTCCGGTGTTGGTACAGTTGAGGAGCGATCGCTCGATCGTAGAAGCAATCCGTGCCGAATTTCGACAAGCAAAGCTGAGAGTTTGCCCGGAAGAGGTGGATGATTTGCTGCTGGATGGCAAGTTGCTGCTGTTGCTGGATGGCGTGAATGAGATGCCATCGTCACAACGGCGACAGGATTTGCAGCTATTTCGCGACGACAATCGGGATACGCCGATGATTTTCACGACGCGGGATTTGGTGCCGGGGGGATCTTTGGGCATTGAGAAACAACTGGAGATGTGCCCGCTGACGCAACCGCAGATGCGGGAGTTTGTGCACAAGTATTTGCCGCAACATGGGGATTCGCTGCTGCGACAGTTGGGAAATCGCCTGCGAGAGGTGGCGGAAACGCCGTTGTTGTTGCAGATGATGTGTCAGGTGTTTGAAAATAGCGGGAAAATTCCCCAGAGTAAGGGCGAGTTGTTTGTGGAGTTCGATCGCCAGTATGACGAGTTTAAGGGCCGTGGGTCGGTTTCAGAGGATTTTCGGCGCTTCAAGTCGGAGGTTTTGCAGCAGTTGGCTTTTGTGATGTTGCAGGGCGACTCGCAGCGCCCCACGGATGGTTGGGTGGCGATTTCTCGCGATCGGGCTGAGGGGATTTTGGAGTGCTGGTTGCGCGATAAGGGGGAGCAGGATGCACCAACTAAGGCGAAGGAATGGCTGGAGGATTTGCTGGAACACCATCTGTTGCAGGTGGCGGCGAAGCGGGAGGAAATTGAGTTTCATCACCAATTATTTCAGGAGTATTATGCGGGGCGGGCGTTGCTGAAACTGTTGGTTGAAAGGCATCCTGATGCGATCGATGATGAACGGTTGCAGCATTTCTATTTGAATTATTTTAAATGGACGGAGCCTCTGGCGTTCATGCTGTCGTTGTTGCGGGATGAGGTGCAGGCGGTGCGGGTGGTGCGGCTGGCTTTGGAGGTGGATTTGATGTTGGGGGCGCGGCTGGCGGGGGAAGTGCAGGTGGATTTTCAGCAGCGCACGGTTGGGTTGGTGGATGGGTTGGATGTGCCGGGGTGGTTGAAGGTTGCGCTTTTGGGTGAAGTGCGATCGGATGAGGCGATTCCGGGATTGCTTAAACTCGCTGAACATTCATACGGTGATGTGCTTAGTAGCGCGGCAGATGCCTTAGGCAAAATCGGTGGCGATCGGGCGATTCCGGGATTACTTAAACTCGTTGAAGATTCATACGGTGATGTGCGTTGGATCGCGGCAGATGCCTTATGCAAAATCGGTGGCGATCGGGCGATGACGGGATTACTTAAACTCGTTGAAGATTCAGCCGATGATGTTATGTGTTGGATCGCGGCAGATGCCTTATGCAAAATCGATGGCGATCGGGCGATTCCGGTATTACTTAAACTCGTTGAAGATTCAGAATTTGATTGTGTGTATTGGAGCGCGGCAGATGCCTTAGGCAATATCGGTGACGGGGCGATGACGGGATTACTTAAACTCGTTGAAAATTCAGACTCTGATGGGCGTAGTAGCGCGGTATATGCCTTAGGCAAAATCGGTGGCGATCGGGCGATGACGGGATTACTTAAACTCGTTGAAGATTCAGACTATAATGTGCGTATGAGCGCGGCAGATGCATTAGGCAATATCGGTGACGGGGCGATGACGGGATTACTTAAACTCGTTGAAGATTCACACCCTTATGTGCGTAGTAGCGCGGCACGTGCCTTAGGTCAAATCGGTGGCGATCGGGCGATAACGGCATTACTTAAACTCGTTGAAGATTCAGACTATTATGTGCCTAGTAGCGCCGCAAATGCCTTAGGTCAAAGTGGTGGCGATCGGGCGATGACGGGATTACTTAAACTCGTTGAAGATTCACGTTATAATGTGCGTAGGAGCGTGGCAGATGCGTTAGGTCAAATCGGTGGCGATCGGGCGATGACGGGATTACTTAAACTCGTTGAAGATTCAGACCTTTATGTGCGTAGGAGCGCCGCAAATGCCTTAGGTGAAATCGGTGGCGATCGAGCGATGACGGGATTACTTAAACTCGTTGAAGATTCTGAATCTTATGTGCGTAAGAGGGCGGCAGAGGTCTTAGGCAATATCGGTGGCGATCGAGCGATGACGGGATTACTTAAACTCGTTGAAGATTCTGAATCTTATGTGCGTAAGAGGGCGGCAGAGGCCTTAGGCAAAATCGGTGGCGATCGGGCGATGACGGGATTACTTAAACTCGTTGAAGATTCAGACTCCGGTGTGCGTAGTAGCACGGCAGATGCGTTAGGTGAAATCGGTGACGGGGCGATGACGGGATTACTTAAACTTGTTGAAGATTCACACCCTTATGTGCGTAGGATCGCGGCAGAAGCCTTAGGCAAAATCGGTGGCGATCCGGCGATTCCGGGATTACTTAAACTCGTTGAAGATTTAGACGTTGAAGATTTAGACTCTGATGTGCGTAGTAGCGCGGCAGAGGCCTTAGGCAAAATCGCTAACCAGCACGCAGAGAAAGTCGCCCCCCATCTCCCCCACCTCCTTACCTTAATTCCCTCCGAATCCGGCGACAAAGTTCACCGCCTCATCCTCGCCATCCAAGCCGCCTGCAAATACTACAACTACCGGATACGCGAGTTGTCCCTAACACCGGAAGTAAGCAAGGCTAAAAACTCGCATGGACAAACGATTAATATTGAGACAGTTGGGAATCTCAACACTGGAACCGTCAATGTTAAAGGCGACCAAATTGGCACACAACACAATATCCACCCAAAAAATTGATACAACAAAAGTAAGCGCGATCGCAGGAGACTCACAACATGATTCAAAACCCAGCATATCAGCAGATGGTGCTAGACACCTTTTGCACTGCCCTAGAGGATGCTAGCCCCGCTATCAGGGCAAAAGCAGCAGAAGCATTGGGAAAAATAGGAGATGTCGCGATCGCCCCCATCTTAACCAAAACCCTCAAAGACACCTCCCCAGAAGTCCGCCGCAGCGCCATCCAAGCCCTCGGACAACTGAAGGATGAGGCCTCCATTCCTCACCTGCTAGCAGCCGAACAAGATTCAGATAACTTTGTGCGTCAAAGTGTGGCTGAAGCATTAGGCAATATCGGTGACGATGCCGCAATTCCGGCCTTACTCAAACTCATTGAAGATGCAAACAACGATGTGCGTAAAAGTGCGGCAGATGCGTTAGGCAAAATTGGTTCTGAGGCGGCAATTCCAGACTTACTAAAACTCCTTGAAGATTCAGACTACGATGTGCGTAAAAATGCAGCAGATGCGTTAGGCAAAATTGGTTCCGATGCGGCAATTCCGGCATTACTCAAACTTATTGAATATCCAGATCCCGAAATTCGTCAAGCAAGCGCTATCGCCCTGGGAAAACTCGGTAACGAAGCCTTGATTCCAGTCTTAATCCGCTTGCTAGAAGACTCAAACGCGCACGTCAGGGAAAGTGCCGTCGATGCCTTGGGTAACGTTGCCCAATACCGGGTTGCTTAAAGACAACTGTGGCAATTACCCCAGAAAACCAACAGGCGATCGTCCAAATCCTTTGCAAACTGTTGCGAGATTCAAAAGAACCCATAATCCGAGCAAAAGCTGCCCTATCATTAGGAAAGTTGGGCATCGAGTCAGCTATTCCCGATCTTTCCCAAGCTGCCTCAACAGATCCCGATATTCAAGTCTGCCTGAGCGCAATTGATGCCCTTGTTCTCATCGCCAAACCCGAATTAATAGAAATTATGACAGAACCATCAAAAAATCAACCAACTTTCCATATCAAGCAAGTCGGCAACATCAATACTGGCGATGTGAACGTTGAGCGTGACATGGTAGGGATTCAATACAACTATACCTTTCCCGAACCCAAACAAGCCGAAGCTGTCGGTCAAGTTTCGGAAGTGATTCAAGATATTCGCCAACAAAATCCCCAAGCTTCAGAAACACAAATTGTTGACATCATTCAGAGTGAATTGGCAACAATGCACCAGAACGATCCACAAAAATGGCGACGCTGGGTAGACATTTTGAGTGTAGTATTTGCAGGTGGCGTAGAAGCCATCAAAATCGTGGCTCCAGCCTTGGGCATTCCGATCGCAATTGCTCAGCGACTCTATGAAATATACGATCGCAACCGCAACCAACTCCCAGGCAACTAAAGGATATTATACCAAAACCCGCATTAAATATCGTCGTTGACTCTTCAGTTTCCATCTGCTAGGACAAAATTTGTAGGGGCGGGTTCACCAACAATTTACGGTAAAAATGAATAATCTGATAAACCCGCCCCCGCCTCACCAACAATACAAATGTACCATAATTTATTGGTAAAATGTTCATGTAAATAATGGCGGGGATGGGGCGGGTTTATGAGATTGTTTGTGAGTTTCATAGATGGTTGGTGAACCCGCCCCTACGATATTTTGGGATGTTTTTGATGAGGCTATATCACCAATCAAAACAAAAAGTATCTCTGCGCCATCGGCAAAACAGTTGCCGGTTCGCAAATCAGCAATTCTCCATCCGCCCTCACTTCATAAGTTTCTGGATCGACTTCCATCTGCGGCAAATAATCGTTGAGTTTCATATCTCTTTTACTAATCTGCCGCGTCCCGGAAACTGCTACAGTTGGCTTTTGCAAACCGAGCTGTGCGGCAATATCTCGATCGCGCGCAGCCTGCGAAACAAACGTCAGACAAGTCGCCCCAATCGCACCGCCAAAACTCCCAAACATCGGCCGCATATGCACCGGTTGCGGCGTAGGAATACTGGCGTTAGCATCTCCCATCTGCCCGCAGGCGATCGCACCTCCTTTAATTACCAGTTCCGGTTTCACCCCAAAAAACGCCGGCCGCCACAAACACAAATCCGCCAATTTCCCCTCTTCCACCGAACCCACATACTGACTAATTCCGTGAGTAATAGCCGGATTAATTGTATATTTAGCAATATACCGCTTCGCCCGAAAATTGTCATTTCGACCACTTGTGGAACGGGCATCTTGCCCGTCCAAATTCCCTATAAAACGGGCATCTTGCCCGTCTAAATCACCTGTGGAACGGGCATCTTGCCCCTCCAAATGACCTCTTTGCACCTTCATTTTATGAGCCGTTTGCCAAGTCCGAATAATCACTTCACCAACCCTTCCCATCGCCTGAGAATCAGAAGAAATCATGCTAAACGCACCTAAATCGTGCAAAATATCCTCAGCAGCAATAGTTTCCCTTCTAATTCTGGATTCAGCAAAAGCCACATCTTCAGGAATGCCCCGATCCAAATGGTGGCAAACCATCAACATATCTAAATGTTCTTCTAAAGTATTGACAGTGTAAGGGCGAGTCGGGTTAGTTGACGAGGGCAAAACATTAGCTTGGCCGCAAACTTTAATAATATCCGGTGCGTGTCCGCCGCCTGCACCTTCGGTGTGGTAAGTGTGAATTGCCCGATTCTTAAAAGCCGCAATTGTAGCTTCCACAAATCCCGCTTCATTGAGAGTGTCGGTGTGAATTGCAACTTGTACGTCATACTCGTCAGCGACACTCAAACAAGTGTCGATCGTTGCTGGTGTAGTTCCCCAATCTTCGTGGAGTTTCAAACCCATTGCACCGGCAAAGATTTGTTCGACTAATCCTTGAGGTTGACTGCTATTTCCTTTACCTAAAAAGCCGAGATTTACGGGGAAAGCGTCGGCAGCTTGCAGCATCCTGTACATATGCCAAGGCCCGGGAGTGCAAGTAGTGGCGTTTGTACCCGTGGCTGGGCCTGTGCCGCCCCCGATCATTGTCGTGATCCCAGAGGCGATCGCCACTTCTATTTGTTGCGGGCAAATAAAGTGAATATGAGTGTCAATTCCCCCCGCCGTAAGAATCATTCCTTCGCCGGCAATTACTTCTGTACCGGGCCCGATAATAATATCTACCCTATCTTGAATGTAAGGATTTCCGGCTTTGCCAATTTTGTAAATTTTCCCGTCTTTAAGCCCGACATCTGCTTTGACAATGCCCCACCAATCCAATATTAAAGCATTAGTAATTACCGTGTCAACTGCACCGTCAGCATTAGAAATAGGCGACTGTCCCATGCCGTCGCGAATGACTTTACCGCCACCGAATTTGACTTCATCCCCGTAGGTTGTGAAATCTTTTTCAACTTCTATGAATAATTCGGTATCGGCTAACCGGACGCGATCGCCCGTTGTCGGCCCGAAGGTTTCCGCGTAGGCGCGGCGGTTCATTCTGTAACTCATTTTTTCTCCTCACCAGTTAATTTAACCATTATAATTTAGCCCAGCATTTTCTTGATTTCTTTTTTCAAAATATCCACATCTACAGTCATATCCATGCCAATCAAACTCCAATCTTCGGAAGCGCCGCTGTCATCGACTGTACAGGAGTATTCTAAACCCAATAGCTGGCAAATGTAATAGAAAAAGGGCGGAGTATAGCCTGCGTAAAAGAATTCCATAACTTTAGTCCCGGGTTGACACCACAGCAAATTTGTAAAAGCAGCGCCGTGAGGGCCGACAACAACCTGCGCTTCTGCAAACAGGCGAATTTGTTCGTCAACCGTGCGAGAGATATCTTCCAAAATTTCAAAATCAAACTCTTTCAATACCTCTCGCACTTGCGCCTCATTTTTCACCTTTCGTTTGCCGCTTCTCGATAGATAAAGTTTTCTGTAAGGCTTTACCTTTTCTTTGAGAGCGAATTTGCTCCGCAAAAGCGCTATATCGTAAGGGCTGGGAAAATACCAGTCTTGATTGTTTCCCAACACGGCGCATTCTGCACGGTATCTTGTTTCTCGATCGCGAGTGTCGATTAGCGAACTTTCAGGAATACCTAATTTTGTCAGAAATTCCAACTCAAAACTTGTATGTTTTAGGGGGTAACAAATCTTTGCCTCTTGCCAAATTTCTTTACCCAAAGCTTCCTCAATGCGGCAAAGTTTCGCAAGTACAAAAATGACGTAATCGTAATAACTGGCCCACAAATGCGACCAAGGAGCAACTACCAGCGGGTAAGTAATTTGGTGCGGTTTGTACGGCCATTCCAGAATGCCCGCACCGCTAATCCGAAAATCCAAGTCTAAAAGCAACTTGTTATTGAGCAGTGTATTCCCCGACGTACAAATTGTTAGAGACTCTATTTGTTCGTTCAAACCAATTTTCCAAACATAGTCAGGGTCAAAAGACAGGGTTCTTTCTGTTGGAAAATACAGAGAAGGCACTCCACTTACTGAGACTAATGCGGGTATATTAACGGACTCATGCTGCTGTTTGTATACGATGTTGCCGTCTAGCAATTTGATGCTGGTGCGACGGTCTAACGGTGTTCTCCAAACTCGCCTGG
The DNA here is from genome assembly GCF_036702825.1 of Microcoleus sp. A003_D6. NCBI lineage: Bacteria > Bacillati > Cyanobacteriota > Cyanophyceae > Oscillatoriales > Microcoleaceae > Microcoleus > Microcoleus sp. A003_D6. The sequence goes on from NZ_JAUBWA010000005.1 coordinate 18,275, forward strand.
ACGTAGCCACCAAGCTCTGCTTCAAGAGTTGTTTGACCCGATCGACTAATTTTGGGTTCATTATGCGCTTTTGCTCTGTATGCTTGCGGTTTAAACAACCATTGTCGATCGCAGACTGCGGATTTTAACTCGGTCAAAAGTCATAATAGTAACTCACCGTTCACTTTTCCATTAAAGCCGTAGACTTGACGGCTACCCACAAACGGCACTAATTGAACTTCCCTTTCGTCTCCCGGTTCAAATCTAACTGCTGTCCCCGCCGGGATATCCAACCGCATTCCTTTTGCTTGTTCTCGATTAAATTCTAAGGCTTCGTTAGCTTCGTAAAAGTGATAGTGGGAACCGATTTGAATGGGTCGATCGCCCGTATTTCCTACCAGCAGCCGCACAGTTTGGCGATCGGCATTTAGTTCTATTTCACCTTCTAAAACAATCATTTCTCCTGGAATCATCTTTTCCTCCTGCGAATCTCTGCGGTTAAAATTTTAACGGATCGGATCGTGTACTGTAACGAGTTTAGTTCCATCGGGAAAAGTCGCCTCAACCTGAACTTCATGCACCATTTCTGGTATCCCTTCCATCACATCTTCCCGCGTCAGGAGAGTTGTTCCATAACTCATTAAATCAGTGACGGTGAGGCCATCTCTGGCTCCTTCTAAAATCGCGGCGGAAATGTAGGCTAGTGCTTCTGGATAGTTTAATTTTAAACCTCTTTGTTTCCGGCGCTCTGCTACCAGGGCGGCAGTGAAAATCAGCAGTTTGTCTTTTTCTTGGGGGGTGAGTTGCATTTTTATTCTTGTAAGGGCGATCGCATTATTGGTTCGAGTTAAACTATCAGCGGCAGTAAATCTACTGAAACTAAAATACGATCCTATTTTATCCAAACTCTGGGCAAACAGCAAGGGCGTTCTGAAAAAGATAAGCGCAGCAAGTGCCAAATGCTGACAAACCAGTCTCTCGCTGCGGTGGTGGATGTGCCGCGATACCGGCACAGCAAGCCGTGAGGAATGCGAGTCACGCCGACGGTGGAATTACCAGGATAAATTGTTGCCTCAAATGGCAAATTTCGCACTTTTTCCACGAGTTCGGCGGTGACTGGTTCGCCTACCCAAGCGAGGGTAGCAACTACGGATTTTCCTGCTAAACCGTGAGGACTTTCGAGCATTTTTTCCCCGCCTTTGAGAAACTGTCTGTCAATCCACAAAGGACGGTTTTGCTGCCAGATTTCGGTGTGCGATCGCCATTCTCCAGACAAGAATTTTTCGCCCCTAGCAGTGCGTCCAAAGCGCGTAATTTCCCACAGCAGAATCATCGCTGTTGGTGCTAATTCTACCCGCAAATCTTGCCGATATATTGCGCCGTCGAAAACGATTGTTTCCTGCGGCAGCCATTCTAAATTAGCGCCGGAATCTACTGTAATGTCAATATTTTGTTGTGCTGGCTGTCCGCTGCTGCGATAGATTTTACCAGCAGCGGCCGTGGTAATCAAGGCTTTGGCGTTGGGTTCGAGGTGAAAATTGCTGGAAAGTCGATCGCCCCCGACAACTCCCCCAGCCGTGTGCAAGATGACGCTGTGACAAATCTCTTTCCCTTCAGGATAAAACGGACGCTGCACCTTGAGGGGCGCTTGCATTTGATTGTGAATGATTTGAGTTGCGCCGGATCGGTTAGCGTAGACTAAATTGAGGTAGCCGTGCCATCCATTTCTAACGTTATCTGTATTTTGTGCGATCGAAGTTTCAGTCACAGATTTTTGAAATTCAAAACATTCACTATCAAAAACATACCACAACTGCCGCGCAGCCCGGTTGTTTTATAAATAATGATAATCGTTATCTGAAAAATTTTTCGGATCTGCACTGATTAGTATAACAATTTACATTTCTCAAGCATCCGATCGGGGAAGATGCCCATACCATGTAAAAATTAGTAACTAGAGGAGTGCAGACTATGCCTCAAGTTCTCTTCAAAGTTGATTTGACCAAACCGATGTCAGAACAGGAATTAGTCGGTCACAATCGCTGGCATCCAGATATTCCAGCAGTAGTTTCCGTCAATCCCGGCGATGTATTTCGCATCGAGTGCAAAGACTGGACAGACGGACAAATTAAAAATGACGACAGCCCCGACGACATTCGCGATGTAGACTTAACAGTAGTTCACGTTTTGAGCGGGCCAATTTACGTTAACGGCGCGCAACCCGGGGATATTTTAGTAGTCGATATCCTCGATATCGGGGCTTTGCAAGGGGACGAATGGGGTTTTACGGGAATTTTTGCTAAAGAAAACGGCGGCGGTTTTTTGACCGAACATTTTCCGACTGCTGCTAAAGCAATTTGGGATTTCCAGGGAATTTATACCGCTTCCAGACACATACCAAAAGTGCGGTTTGCGGGGATTACTCATCCTGGTTTAATCGGCTGCGCGCCTTCTCAGGAATTGTTGAATAAATGGAACAAACGGGAAGCAGAATTAGTATCCACAAATCCCGATCGAGTGCCGCCTTTAGCAGAACTTCCGAACCCCAAAAATGCAATTTTGGGGTCGCTGAAAGCATCTGAATTCGAGCGAGTTGCGGCGGAAGCAGCCCGCACTGTTCCTCCCCGCGAACACGGCGGCAATTGCGATATAAAAAATTTGTCGCGGGGTTCGAGAATTTACTTTCCGGTTTATGTCGAAGGTGCGAAACTTTCGATGGGAGATATTCACTTTTCTCAAGGAGATGGGGAGATTTCATTCTGCGGCGCAATTGAAATGTCGGGGTTTATCGACCTCCACGTTGATATTATCAAAGGCGGCATGGATAAATACGCAATGGTCAACCCAATTTTCAAACCCGGGCCGGTAGAACCCCGCTATTCAGAATACCTGGTTTTTGAAGGAATTTCTGTTGATGAATTTACGGGCAAACAGTATTATATGGATGCCCATGTTGCTTATCGCCGAGCTTGTTTGAATGCGATCGAATATTTGAAAAAGTTTGGTTTTACCGGAGAACAAGCGTATTTGCTGTTAAGCTGTGCACCAGTTGAAGGTAGGATCAGCGGCATTGTGGATATTCCCAATGCTTGCTGCACAATTGCTTTACCGACAGAAATTTTTGAGATGGATATTCTGCCGTCTTAATTATTAAGGCGGGCAGGGACAGTCATTGGTGTCAAATTAACAAAGTAGTATCAGTCTGCTGGCTGAGTTGATAATCCTTCCGATCCCCCCTAACCCCCCTTAAAAAGGGGGGGACAAGATCCTTCTTGAAATCCCCCTTTTTAAGGGGGATTTAGGGGGATCGAGACTCTCATACAAGCGAGATATACATAGAGTTTCATTCTTAAATTGACACAATGTGTGGCCCGCCGTTTACTCATTGCATCCAACTGTACAATCAAAAATTGCTATGCCTCTTTACGATTTTAGGTGTGAAACTTGCGGCATTTTTGATAAGTGGCGCCCTCTTGCCGAAGCAGATACACCTGTGCTTTGCCCGAGTTGCGAAACTGTTGCTAAACGCATCTTTTCTCCGCCGATGATTCTAACTGGAAAGCTGCGGTTGAAAGGTCAAGAAAATCAGGAACCGCAGCTAGTTAAGCGTTGTGAGGAACCTAAACCGCAGCGGAATCGCGAACACCGAGGGGGACGACCTTGGATGATCGGTCACTGATGCAGTCCGGCAGGGGTTTCAACCCCTGCCTCAAAGCTGAAGTCCTCTTGTATAGAACTATAAAATTAGTATTTGCCGTGCATAAGTCCTGTATTTGAGTGGTTTTCAACCGACTTTTGCTATTAGACAAGCACTTAAGTCCCTGGCGGGCAAAGAAAGTATTTTGTACTTATTTCTTTGCCAATATCACATAGTCATCAACTGCATAAGTTAAGTCATAAGGTAACTTAAAGTGCTGGCGGAAAAGCGGACTGATAAATTTCTGTAAAGGTAGATTTTCTCTAGCAAAATTTCCAAAGTTAGGATGGGATGTCCTGCTACCGGTTGAGCGTAAATATTTATACCAAACCAAGTTTAAGCCCAGCTCCTCAACAAATTGTTTTACTACACTTAGCTCCTGTTTGCAATCATTAACTAGACGAACATTGTACGCTTTAAGCAACTTCTTTTCTTGAATAATTAGCAAAACGTAACCCGAATCTGTCAGGGTATTTATAAATATATCCTTATAAATTTGATGGGATTTTTCTCTTCTCTCATCATCGTAAAAAAAACAGTGAGAAATCACAATAAAGTCAAAGAATTTTGTGGGCAGCCTTTTAGATTGATGGGCGCTATCAAAGATACTAGAAGTGTCAAACCGAAAGTAAGCATTGATCGCCTGGGGTTCCATATATTGCCGCCAAAACTGGAGTCCGCGATATTGAAAAGCTTTTTGCTGTTCCAGAGAGTAGTAGGATATGTGCATTGGCGGCATTGAAAAAAAGTCGCTACTGCTTTGCAGCAACAAACCGAGTCCGTAAGCAACAGTACCGGGCCCCGCCGCTATATCGAGGATATTGACTGTAGTTGGTAATAACCCTGCCTTGTAAATCAAGAACCAAGCTAGATATGTACAATAAACGTTATCTAGGAAATACCTCATTAAATAGATGTGAGGACTAAGCTCAAAACTGTATTGAGGATCTTGTCCTTCTTTCAGTTTCTGTATATCGTCAATAGCTTGTTTAAGTAAATCATCAACATTGTTTTTTTCCCGGTTCAACTTATTCAGCTCATTTTTGATAAAGCCAGCCAAATGTTGTTCAAAATTATTAAATACTTTCTCATCAATACCAGTGCATTGAATCATACTTTCATCGCAGTCTATCAATTTGAAAGAGTTTGAAATATATTCAATGAACTTTGTGTCGGGAAACAAGGTTAATTCATCAATCCGCGCCAGCGAATCGTCAAGTTGCCCGAAGCTTAGTTGCAGTTCTAATTCTTCTAAATGCCGATCGCCTTCTTTGATGCGGTCATTTGTTTTCTGCAATAATTTCTCAAGCTGTAGGCGCTCTTTATATAGCTTCTGCTGCCATGAGAGTTTTGCCCCGGAATTTTGTATTTGTTTTAAGAGTTGTTTGGCAAGTCGATTATTTTGACTCTTAACGGCTTCGTTAAACTTATGGGAACGCCACCAATTTGCTAGCGGATTACTCATAGCCAAACCCCTCTTTACCTTCCATAATCTCAACCCCCGGAAGCATCGCCATTAATTTGTTTTTAAAGTTGCTATAACTCTGTTGTTCGCTATTGTACCACCAAGCGTACTTTTGTTTAAGAGCTAATGCTTCCTCGCGAGTTGACGCAATTAGCGATCGCCCGTTGCTGGCATGAAAATCCTGAATCACCACCCGATCTACAACTGCCAGCTTGCTAATAAAATCAGCTTCATCTTCCGGTAAGGTAGGGAGGAGTGGCGTCACAGTTATAGAAAATCTGAATTCGCAATTGTCTCGGTAAGGAAAGCTATATCTCAGTTTTGCCATAGCTTTGAGTCTAGCAGTAATACTAGGCGATTTTGGTTCAAAATCTTTCCTCACTTTTTCGCTACCCGTGGGAATGCTCATGTTAATTCGCAACCGCTGAAATTGCTGTAAAATATCGACATCTCTAGTTATCATAGGACTTCGAGTTTGGATAACTAGCGTCGGTTGATAGGGAACCATCACTTGTAACAAGTACCTAGTTAATAGCTGTTTAGATTCAATTGGCTGATACGGATCTGTGACACTACTCATGTAAATGCTAGGTGGTCGATCGGGGTTTTTCTTGTACCAACTATGCAACTCTTTCTTTAAAATTTCGGTGGCATTTTCTTTGATGATTACCCAATTTCCCCAATCTTGCCGCATCTGTGAATTAGGGCTAAAAGCAGCAGCATAACAATAACTGCATCCGTACTGGCAGCCGCGATAAGGATTCAGCGTGAAATCGTAAGCATTGATAAATCCAGTAGCTTTGTTAAGCACTGACTGTGCATTTTGTGCATACACTTTGGAACTTCCAAAGTTTTCTCTGAGTAAGACGGTGTGTTTTCCGGCGGAATATCCTTCATAGTGATACTTTACCATGATTGAACCTGCTACAGTATTAGAATGGAAAATGTTGAGGAATGAGAAAGGCGATCGCGCTTCGATCTTACTACTTCACTGTACCGGACTCAACAAATATCAGCGAAACAGTGGGGAATTACTCAAATTTACAACAAGTTTTTGGAATAACCAACAAGTCAGCCCTTTAAACTCACTGAGACCGACGATATTTTAGCAAAAGTGCTGGAATTAAACCTAGAACTGGCAGAAAAAGAAAAACGGGGAGAACCCGTAGTTGGGCCTTGTGCCAACTAACTAAAAATACTAATCGCAGTTATCATAAATTTGGTCACTCTGCGTATAATCACATAAATTGTTGATATAGATCACAAACACTCTAGTCTAAAAACAGAGATACTAGGGGAAGCGTTGAGTTGCGATCTGTGAGTTTTGAGTTAAAAATTGCAAAATTAAAAATTCAACCATCAAAACTGCTTTCTGCCTTCAGCATAAGTCGGTTCTGCATTTATTCGCTCAATTACTCCTGATTTGTTTGGGAGGAACTTCCAATGTTATTATTTACCAACACTCAGTGTCAAAATAGCAAGGTAGAGCAAGAAACCTCTGCTAAAAAAAAGTTGTTACAGCATTCATCAATTAATTTAACTTGGCTGAAGGGAGGATTTAACCATTTGCGGATCGGTCAAAAAATTAGCTATGGCTATGCTTTAGCTATCGGCATAGCGATTTTGGGAACTGGTGCGGGACTGAGATTGGGAGACTACTTTCGCAAGCAAGCTTTAGTTCAGGTAAATGTTGCTGGGCAGCAGCAGCAAATGCTGCAAAATTTGCAAAATACCGTATTTGAAGCCCGATCGCACGCGGCGAGATTGCCAGTCGTTTTGGGAAACGCCGTGTGGCTGCAATACGAACAGGATCGGTTTTTCGGGCAAATCAATCAGGCGAAAATTTTGATTTCAGAAATTGCATCTTTCGCACGAGAAAATCCCGATAGACTAGCAACAGAAGAGGCAGCATTGCAGGCTAGACTGAAGAAATCTGCCCTCGTCATTGATTACTACGGTCAGCTAATTAAATTGCAGTTAAAAGATGCGGAAGTTTGGAATTTGTCGCCCAACAGCGTCGAGTCCGCACAGCTACAAATGTTGAGGACTAGCAGCGGCCAAGAGGCGATCGTACTAGATAACCTTGCTCAGAGTTTAACCCAGCTAATTTCTACAGTACAAATTCACAAGCAGCAAGGAATCAAAGCATTAGAAGAAGCTGAAGCTTTGCGAAACCGAATTATTCTCGGGAGTATGCTAATTTCAGCACTCATCGCCGTCGCGCTGGCGGACAAAACCAGCCGCGCGATCGCCCAACCCCTCGAAACCGTCACTAATGTCGCTCAGCAAGTCACTCGCGAATCGAATTTTAACCTGCAAGTACCAGTCACAACTGACGACGAAATCGGAGTTTTAGCGGTCTCTTTCAATCACTTGATTCAGCGAGTTAGCGAGTATACACAAGAACTCAAACAAACTCAATCCCAATTAATTCAGACCGAAAAAATGTCATCTCTCGGTCAAATGGTTGCAGGGATCGCCCACGAAATCAACAATCCCGTCAACTTCATCGGGGGCAACATTGACTATGCCAACCAATACATCGAAGATTTGACAGGTTTGGTAACTCTCTATCAACAATCCTATCCAAACCCACCAGATGCAATTCTAGAGCGCATCGAAGACATTGAACTCGAATTTCTCAGAGAAGATTTGCCAAAAACCCTCTCTTCGATAAAACTGGGAGCCGATCGCATTCGCGAAATTGTCGTATCCATGCGCAACTTTTCGCGATTGGACGACGGAAAAATGAAATCAGCCGACATTCACGAAGGAATTGATAGCACCCTCGTAATTCTCAATCACCGACTCAAACAAGGTATTCAAGTTATTAAACAATACGGCAAGTTGCCTGCGCTTGAGTGCTATCCCGCGCAACTGAATCAAGTATTTATGAATATTATTAGCAATGCAATAGATGCGCTGGAGGAGGTGAAAAAGGAAGATAAAGGCTATTCGCCAACCATTTGGGTTAGCACGGAAATTACAGGCGACAATACTGTCACCGTGAAGATTCGGGATAACGGGCCGGGAATTGCGTCCGCAAGTGCCCAACAGATATTTGACCCATTTTTTACTACAAAGTCGATCGGCAAAGGTACTGGATTGGGCTTGGCTATTTCCTATCAAATCCTTGCCAAGCATCACGGCAAAATTGAGGTAAATTCTCAAATAGGACAGGGCACGGAATTTGTGATTACTTTGCCAGTTGCTGCGTAATATAGGACGGGCTAGAAGCCCATCCCACACACAAATCTTGCAAGAATTACTACAAGCTGGCGCGCATCTAATTTTAAGAATCTTCTTTATTAAAACTCTTGTGGGGTGGGCTTTGAGCCTCGCCCATAAAAATAAAGTTAAATGCCGCAACAGCTTATTAACTCACAAATGATTGAAATGGATGGGGGCGGAGGGACTTGAACCCACACGACCGTTTCGGGTCAACGGATTTTAAGTCCGTAGCGTCTACCATTCCGCCACGCCCCCCTTTTTTGAAATTGCTGTGGGTTTGAGCCACTAACAGCAACAGCCTTTTATTCTACAGCCAAAACCCCAATTTACGCAACCCCTAATCAAAAAATTCCCAAAAGTCGCGCTGGAACTCCCCAAGCGGTACAATAGTTAACCAGCGATCGCGGAGCGTGTCAACCCACTGACCCTTGTTATTTTTCCCTTAAACCAAATCTATGTATATTACCTTACTGCTTTACGCCGTGTTGGCCGGAAGCTACCTCCTGGTAGTACCTGCCGCTACCTACGCCTACCTGAACAGCCGCTGGTACGTGGCCACCTCTTTTGAGCGCGGCTTCATGTACTTCTTGATGTTCTTCTTTTTCCCAGGTATGTTTCTCCTAGCTCCATTTTTAAATTTTCGCCCCAAACGGCGGCAGATAGAAGCCTAAATGAGACGTATTGATGTAATTGGAATCAGTCTCGGCTTTTTTGCAGCAGGTGGGTTTGTCTACTTGCTGCTGCAATTCGCCGGACTCGACAGCATGAATGCAGGGATTTGGAGTCAGTTATTTTTGGTCGCCGGCTTGATTGGCTGGCTGGTGACTTATTTATTTCGAGCACTTACTCAAAATATGACCTACAGCCAGCAACTGCAAGACTACAAAGAAGCTGTTTTGCAGAAGCAACTGGATGAACTCACCCCTGAAGAATTAGCCAAACTTCAAGCGGAAATTGAGCAGGAAAAAGATAGTTAGTCATTAGTCCTCAGTCGTTAGTCATTAGTCGTTAGTCATTAGTCATTAGTCATTAGCAAGAAACTCTCTTTCTAATGACGGGATCATTCGGATTTTGTAGTGTTTTTTAGGAGTGCGAGCGTCTCGCTCGCGGGAAGAGCACCCCAAACGATTTTGATTGCGATCGATCGGACATTATATAATGACCAATGACTAATGACTGATGACCAATGACTAATGACTAATGACTAATGACTGATGACTAATGACTAATGACTGATGACTAATGACTGATGACTGATGACTGATGACTAATGACTGATGACCAATGACTGATGACTAATAACTAATGACTATTTCTAATTGTTTTGAAACGTTGCGAAAAAGCAACCAATGTGCATTGATTCCTTTTATTACTGCTGGCGACCCAGACTTGGAGACAACGGCTAAAGCACTGCAAATTTTGGATGATAACGGTGCAGATGCGATCGAGCTTGGCGTTCCCTATTCTGACCCGCTAGCTGACGGGCCGGTGATTCAAGCCGCCGCTACAAGGGCCTTGCAGCGGGGAACGCGGTTAGATGCGGTGCTGGAAATGGTAGCGAAAGTTAGTCCGAATTTGCGATCGCCCATCATTCTCTTCACATACTACAACCCGATTTTGTACCGAGGTATAGAAACCTTCTTGCAGCAAATCAAAAGTGCCGGAGTTCAGGGATTGGTTGTACCGGACTTGCCCTTAGAAGAAGCCGACAGTCTCATACAACCAGCCAACAAATTAGGGATTGAACTAACATTATTAGTTGCTCCCACAAGTCCCAAAAGTCGCATAGAAGCGATCGCTCGGGAGTCTCAAGGATTTATTTACTTGGTCAGCGTGACGGGGGTTACGGGAGTGCGCGAAGGCTTAGAAACGCGAGCAAAAGAGTTGCTGCAAGAACTCCGCAGCATCACCGACAAACCCATCGGCGTCGGGTTTGGTATATCGCAACCCGAACACGCTCGCCAAGTGAAAGAATGGGGTGCAGACGCTGTGATTGTTGGCAGTGCTTTTGTGAAACGCTTGGCCCAAGGCACTCCAGAACAGGGTTTAGAAGCGATCGGCGAATTCTGCAAGAGTCTAAAAACAGCAATTCAAAATCCGTAGCAACTGTGCAGATACTTTCAGCCATTAGACAGATGTGTGCGATCGGGATGGGTCGCGACAATTGCGATTAAAGACCTTGTTGTACTTGAGATCGTACATTCACTGCCTTCTGGTTCCTGACTGGAAGGTTTTTTTTGAGTCCAAAACACAAAACATTTCAACATAGTGCGCGCGCAGAGAACCAAACAGCCATGTAGGGAAACCTCATTGCCGTGTCCGGCACCGGGCGCTGCGACTTTTAATAATTGGTAGAAGATTGAGGATTGTCCATTCCTGATTCCTGATTCCTGATTCCTGATTTTTACCCGAATCCGTTGCCGAAGTTTCTTCTACTATAACTTGAGGAATCTAACTTGAGATAGATGAAAAGCTGCTGTTTCTATTCCTATACTAAAAAAATGTTTAAGTGCCTAATTTTGTAATGCTAGCCATCTACAGAACTACCAGGCGTTTGAGCATTTCACAATAGAAAGGATCATTTTTATGAACAGACTAACTGCATTTCTGAAAAAAATTCGAGCTGTACAAATTTTAACAGTGTTTCTGGCTGGCATTTTAGTATTAGTGAGTACGGCGTGCAGCCGCCCTGATGTAACGGCAGGAAAAACTGATGTAGTGGCAGGAAGAACTTCTGACAAAATTAGAGAAGAAGTGCCGAGTGGGGCTGTAACTTCCGAATACAAAGGCGGCATGAACAACTACAGCGATGTCGATCCCAGAAACCAAAAGGTGACATCAGCAGAAGCAAAAGCTCAGCTTCTCAAAGAGCAAGCGCAGCACCGCATCGACACCAAATCTAGCAACAATGTAGGCGAAAACGTGCGGCGGGTAGCGGACGATGCGACAGACAAACTAGACCAAGTTGGCGAAAAGCTGAATGAGAATGCTCGCACGGCTCAGCGCAAAGCTGATGACTTTGGCGACAAAACCAAAAAAGGTTTTGCTAATCTTAAAGAAAACACTCGCGAAGGCTTGAAGGGAGCGAAAGATATTGTTAAAGAAGCCACCGAGGGAGCAAAAGAAAGAGCAGCAGAGGGTACTGAGTCTCTGAGATACAATACCAGCGGCGGCCAATAAAATATCAATGATGCAGCGCGAGATGCAAGATAGAACGCTGAAGATGCCTCGGACAAGCTTCGCTAGAAAGTGAATCGAGATATTCACAGAACTCAACGAGCGGCAGACGCGATCGACTAATCTCAAATAACGCTGTTTCCTTTTCTGGAAGCTACATTCCGACAGGGGTTTTAATCCCTGTCGGAATTTAGCAAATTTCCTCTGAAGACGACTGCATATTAGGATTTGATTCAATTTTAACCCCTGGGAGGGCTATTAGCCCGAAAGTAGAGTGCAGGGCGGGTTTCAGCAGAATGAAACGGCCCTGTCCTTTCTTGGGGGGGACTGGAGTGCTACTTATTTCACTACGGATTATTTATAATTTCTATAGATTGTATTTTGACTTTTTAAGGTAATAAATTTTTTATCGGTACCGGATATTTTGGGGATCGAGCTATATTAAATTCAATTAATTACACATTGTATTTCTCCAGACACGATACTGCCGTGTTCTTACGGTATTTCGCGTTTATTTAACCGCCTTTGATATTAACCGTAGAAACTTATACCTAAGTAACAGGCTCGAATCCCGATCGCCCAAGTATAAAATGTTGTTCGTTAATAAATAATTGAAATTTTCGACCGACAGATCGAAAACTATGCTGTTTAGGCCCTAATATAGACACACTAGCTTTTTTTAAGTTAATGTCGGGGTTGAAGTCAGCCGATACGGAAGCAACAGTAGAGCTAGTAAATTTGACTGCGGTAATGCCTGGATATCGCTCGATCGCGCAATTGTACACCGATTCTCGATCGGCTGTCGATGGAGCCGTGGGCGAGAAAGACCGGCAACCCGCCCCTAAAATGCTCAAACGTACGTCCTTGTCGCGGAGGATTTCCGGGACGCGGTGCTGCCAAAATACCATAAAGTTGCATCAGCGGCCGTTAATTACATCGGTCGAAATAGTCCTCAAGCGAACAGACATTCTCGACGAACTCGAACGGAGTCCTGTTATTTACAAATATATGAAACATCCCAATATTTAAATTTATCTTGACTGTTAGCTGCCAGATTGAGCCGTATAAAATTGAGCAAAAAGAGGCGACGGATTCGCGATATATTCGAGCCGTAATCCGAAGCCGATCGACAGGGGAAATGGAGGCAAACCTTATCTGGGGAATTGTGTTTCGATGGTAGTAACGATGATGCACTACTTTTACGATGCGCTGGCACATTTGGCAATCTATGCAGATGTCACACCGGCGGAGCGCCAACAAATCCTCAAGCGCGTTGGGGCTAGTCAGAAAAAACTCAAAGAATTCGCGCACGATACCCCGATCGATCACCAGCACAAGTTCGATCTGGTGGAGGCAGAATGGCTCCGCGTTTTGGGGCAGACAGCAGAAGCAATGGAACTGTACGATCGAGCTATTGCCGGAGCTAAAGCTAACGAATATTTGAATGAAGAAGCTCTTGCGTGCGAACTCGCTGCTAAGTTTTACCTGTCATTGGGAAGAGAAAAAATTGCGCGAGTCTACATGATAGATGCCTATGATTGCTATGTCCGCTGGGGAGATCGAGCCAAAATTGACGACTTAGAAAAACGCTATCCTCAATTGTTGGAACCGATTTTGCAGCCAGCAAAACTCGCTGCAAATCAATTAGCAACTTTCGCAACACCTGCCAACCCAAATCAATCGGTGCATCCATCCATTCTGCCATCCATTTATCGGTCTGTGTCGGCGAGTGTGTCAGATTTCGGAAGTTTTTCAAGTCTGCTAAAAGCTTGTCAAGCGCTATCTAGTGAAAGAGATATCGATCGACTGATTGCCAAACTGATGCAACTGGCGATGAGCAATACAGGAGCTGACAAAGCAGTGCTGCTAAAGCCAAACGGCAATCAATGGGAAATCGCCGCTACGAGCGCGATCGACAATTCGGGCGTCCAGAAAGCGATCGGCTTATCATCCGCAACACTCGATGAAAACAGCGATATCCTGCCCCTCAAAATTGTTGACTGCGTTAAAAACTTGTTGAAACCTGTGATTGTGCGGGACATCGCTCAAGAATGCGATTGGGATTCCGACTATTACATCCTCAAATACGAACCGCAGAGCGTGTTGTGTTGGCCGGTTCTCGATCGAGGTAACTTAGTCGGCATTTTGTATCTGGAAAATCGGTTAACGGCAAAAGTTTTTACCCGCGATCGCCTGCAACTTCTCAATCTCCTGTGTTCCCAGGCAGCCATCTGCTTGCAAAATGCTCTGCTGTATAAGAAATATCAGGATTACAACCAACAATTAGAGCGATCGCTAGAAAAATTCAGCAGAACCGAAGCTCAGCTTGCCGAGCAGAAACAAATGCTGCAAGCGATTCTTGATGTCGCTCCGATTTGGATTTGGATGGTTAATCCCAGAGGTAAAGTACAGTTTTTCAACAAGACCTTTTGTGAAGACGTGGGCGTGCCTCTGAGCGCTTTCCTAGCTGTGGAGGATTACAAAGATATACTGGGGGAGAATGCCGCGGGCTGTCTGGTTTCCGATGCAGGCTGCCTTGCCCAAGATTTGCCGCATTACTCCACCGAAATTTTCACGCTTGTTGACGGCAAACAACACTATTTAGAAATCACGAAAGTGCAGTTAAAAAATTCCCAGGGCGAGACGATCGGGATTATTGGTTTGGGTGTTGATGCCACAGAGCGCAAGCAAGCAGCAGAAGTTTTGCAAGAGCAAAATCAACAGCTAGAACAAACTTTAACAGATTTACAGAAAGCGCAACTGCAACTCGTGCAAAACGAAAAAATGTCTGCTTTGGGCAATTTAGTTGCCGGAGTTGCCCACGAAATTAACAATCCCATTGGGTTTATTTCTGGCAATTTAAGCGAAGTTAAAAGGAGTTTGGCCGATGTTATAGAACACTTAGAATTGTATCGCTCCGATGCACCGAAATCGGAAATTGCCGACCATGCCGAAGAGATAGACCTCGATTATCTCTTGGAAGATTTACCGAAGATGATTGATTCCATGCAAGTCGGGTGCGATCGCATTTGCAGCATCAGCACCAGTTTGCGCACCTTCTCCCGAGGCGACAAAGACTACAAAGTTCCTTTTAATATTCACGAAGGCATTAATAGCGCTATTTTAATTTTGAAACACCGCCTCAAAGCAAACGAACAGCGTCCGCCGATCGAAGTGAGGACTAAATACGGCAATCTCCCTAAAATCGAATGTTTTCCCGGTCAATTGAATCAAGTTTTCATGAACCTGCTTGCGAATGCGATCGATGCCTTAGAAGAGTCAAATCTAGGACGCAGTTTTAGCGAAATTTCCGCCAATCCCAACCGCATCACGATTTGCACTGATGTAATGGGCGAAAAGTACATTCAAATTAAAATTGCTGATAACGGCACAGGGATGAAAGAGGAAGTAAAACAGCAGATATTTGACCATTTGTTCACCACGAAAGGTGTCGGCAAAGGAACAGGATTGGGGTTGGCAATTGCCCGTCAGATTGCGGTTGAAAAACATGGCGGAACCATCGAGGTGATTGCGGAGCCTGGAGTTGGCACTGAGTTTGCGATCGTTTTACCTGTGCAGGGATAAATTTTAATTTTAATTAAATGTTTTGTGGGCGATCGGGTAATAACATACAGCAGATTCCACATTTATGAAATACACTCGCCTATCGTTAGTAGGGACACGGCAGTGCCGTGTCCCTACACTTCACAAACTGGAATACGCTGTATATAAGCTGCCCAAGTTATTTTATACTTATTGTCCGCAACAACAGAATTTTTTGTGCAAAACCTCCTCTTGCTTCCCGCCGCTTCACTTGTTCCGCCAAAAGTCGATCGCCCGAAATCCCAAAACTGACCATCACCGCATCAATCACCTCATACAAATCAGCCAATTCCGCCACCAACTCTTCCTCGTGGGCCTCCGCCGCTTCCCCCGCTTCTTCAATCAATTTATGCCGCAAAGCTTGACGGTATTCGGCTTCCGACAATATTACAAACTCGCATTCATTCCCGCTTTGGCGAATAATTTCAGGAATGCGATCGCGCACCAACTTATGATACTCCTTTTCCACGTCAAACTCCCTTCAACCTTGACTAAATGTTTGAATCAACCAGCGATTAATTTCCCCATCATCTTGCGTTTGACTCCGATTCAAAGCTTCCTCAACTAACCGGATTTCCAGCCCCGGTAAAACCCGCGACTCTTGAATTCTCCCGCTACCTCCGCCATTAATCGCAAACGCAAAAACATCCCGCGTGTTTGCACGTTCAACCCAATATTCGCTAATTCCTGCATTTTCGTAAAGCAACCGCTTGTTACCCAAATCATCGCTAAAAGAAGATGCACCAATTTCTATTACCAAATTAGGCGGATCGTATAGATTCAAATTAACAGGTGAATTGCTGTCATTAGGAGGAACTCTCAAATCTGAACCTATGTAGTAAGCTAAATCGGGTTGAAATTCGCGAATACCTGCTTTCCTAAAACTGGTGTTAGTAAACTGAACTACTCGGATATTTCTCAATGTTGCAAACAGAATAACTACACAGGCCATAATTGAATTTTGACGCCCGTGCAATGGCCCTACTGGTGACATTTCTACCCTCATGTGTTCTTGATAATAATAAAACTTGCCCTTTTCCCAAGCTGAATCGTCAGCGAAGGCTAGAAACTCTTCCCACGTCGCTTTCACCCAAATATCCGTTTCCAAAGCCTGCGTAATTGCCGAATTAGAAGTCATACTCCACCTCTACAATTTCCGTATATTCAAATTCATTCGGACTGCGCCTAACTAAAGGATAGCGCGTCCCGCCCAGTTCGATCGCATCTTCTTCACAATCAGCTTTCGGAGAATTGTACACCAGCACGTATTCCCTGCCAATGCAACTTTCCATCTCTCGAGCAACTTCTCCCCGCCACTGAGTTTTAGTTACCAAAACTACCAATTGATTCGCCAACTTCGGCAACTTATTCGCAATTTGCTTGCGATAAATTTCGTCCAAACTCCCAAAGGGAGAATCCATTACAATTGGAAACGTACTGCTATCCGGGCCCATCAAAGTATTCTTTTGACTCCACTCCCGCACGCCCTCAATAATTCCGCCGATAAACGACAAACTGAGAATTTGATTTTCTCCTGTAGAAGCGACCACTAAAGATTCTTTTCCCGACGTGTTTTCTACTAGCGTCAGTTCGTATTTATCGCTCAACTTGGGGATGTAAGGAGTAAAAGAAATTTGACTAAAAATATCTTGCACCCGCTTTTCTAACTGAGAACAAAACTGTTTTTCTAAGCGCGATCGCACTTCAGTTAGGCGATCGATCGCATCCTGAGTCGCAGCAATCCGGCGCTGGGCCAATACTTGCCTTTGCTCGTTCAGTTGCTGCTTGTCGATTTGCTTGTCCAAAGCCACAACCGACGCATTCAAACTCTCAATCTGCTGCTGGTTAGAGCCAGTTTCCCGGTGCAACTCGCCAATTTTTGCATCAATTTCATCCAAGCGCTTTTGCAAGCGGCTGACATCGCCATCAGGAAAATTTCGCAGCTTGTTGTGAATATCGTCTAACTGCGTTTCCACCCGAGAAAGTTCGGTTCTGTCCCGGCTGATATTGCCTTGTTGTCGGTCAATTTCCTCCCAAAAATCAGCTACTTGCCTGTCAATTTCATTTACCCGATCGCTAATCCGAATAGTTGTTTCTTCCACATCGCCAACACCCGCTTTATCCATCCAACCGCTAACCTGTTGGCGAGACTCAGAACCCTCCACTAATTCCGCACCGCAGATACACCGCTGCTGCGCTAATAACTTTTCCAAAAACGGCCGCTGAATCCCCGAAAGCAACGAGCCACATTCTCGTAAACCCCCGACAATAACTTCAAATTCAACCGCCGCATCTGACAGAAATACCGCGTAACCGCGCATAGATATTGAGCGTTTTAGAGCATCTGTAGCTTCTGAAATTTGTTGCTTAAATAAATGGCGCTGCTTTTCCAATTCGTCTCGCAAATTTTGCAATTCGGCGGCACCGCCCAGTAGCAGCAAATCACCGTTAACTGCTTTTCTCAACTCGCCTTGATGAATCAATTCTTGCTCAATTTCTACTTGTTTTTGCAATAATTGTTCTGCATCAATTTGAGACTTTTGCTTCTCTTTCAAAAGTTTCTTAATTTCGGAACTGCCAATCATTCTTAAATCTGTTTCTAGAGACTTTCTGGCATCTCCCAAATGTCTGATCGAGCGATTCAGCACCTCTACTCCCAGCAATTCCTTAGTAGCTTCAGCAATTTCTGCTTTCTTATCGTGGCGGACAATTTGCTCGATTCGCTCCCCGTCAAAAAAGAAATATTGATGCAAACTTTCCGGCAAAATTCGTCCGATAATATCATCAGGATGCTGGGGCGGTAGCATCCAGCGGCCGTCATCTTTTGCTACCTGCATAAACAATTCGCCTTTGCTGTGTTCGACACTATTTTGACTTTTGTAAGCATGGCAACTGCGCCTTACTTGGTAGCGCTTGCTGTCGTGTTCAAACACGATTTCCACCCAACAAGGTACTCGTTTGCCCGGTTTGGCTTCCGCAATAGCGCGTTTATTTACTGATTGTTCTTCCGTAAAACCCGCACTCAGATTTCCGTAAAGTCCCCAAGTAAAGGCATTCATCAAAGCTGTTTTTCCAGCACCGTTATTGCCGTGAATTACTGTAATATTTCGCTCGCTCCAAGCAAGCTTAATTTCTGGACTTTTGCCGTGAAACTGCCGAAAATTGCACAGACTAATTGAAATTAACTTCATACAATTGCTTCCTTAATAATTTTCAAAATGTCATCGCTAATATAGCGGGGAGCCCTCATGTACAGTTTATCTTTTTCAAGTTCCAATACCCGCTCGATAATTTGCCTAACTTCGGTCGGCGCGCTAGTAATTGGTTCCTGTACGTCGCTCAATTCCTGATGAGTTTGATAAGAAGAACGCTTTTCTGCTAAAATGCTTGTCGGTACGGATACGATCGCACTATCTTCATATCTAAACGCCATAATTAGATTTTCATTCAGATTTTCAGTCATAAGAAGAAGGAAGAAGGAAGAAGGAAGAAGGAAGAAGGAAGAAGGAAGAAGGAAGAAGGAAGAAGGAAGAAGGAAGAAGGAAGAAAAATTTAGTTATCGCGAGAGAAGGAATAATGCTATAGCAGATCGTTTTTGAGTCATCTCTCTTTGACGTTTAATTAGGTGAATTTACTTATTATATTGCAAAAATCAAAAGCTACAGGGTTACGCAGAGGAGGAGAAACCCGGTTTCTACGAGTTTTGCTCTCCCCTCACGATAAATCTACAAAGAAACCGGGTCTCTGAAGTCGGCGCGCGATCGCAAACTCAACTAACAACTCAAACTGCAATAAAATAATTCTATCTTTTTAAGATAAACCGAACCTTAATAAATGTCAAATATCTAACAATCCGTAACGTCTCTGAATTTGCAGCAATTTCACCCTAGCTTCTCCAGCATTGTCGGCTAAATCGGCAAATTCCAAGAACCGCTTCAACTCTTTTCGCAGCAAATTGCGCTCGACTTCTAAGCTTTCTCTGCCCAAATCTGGAGGCAAAACTATCATGTCAAATAAAGTTGCCCTTTCCTTCCCCGGATGCGGCCGCAAAATGCGCCCCCGGCGCTGAATAAACTGGCGCGGATTGCTGCTGCTTGCTAAAATTACAGCATTGCGAATTGCTGGAATATCCACGCCTTCATCCAAACACCGAATCGCTACCAAACCTTGCAATTCTCCACTCTCAAATTGTTGGCGCAATCGTTCTCTTTCTGCTAAGGGAGTCGCCGCTGTATAAGTGTTAACTCGATAGCCTAATTCTGAACCCAATAACTTCGCGGTTTCTGTTAGCTGGCGGTTGTTATTTCGGCGCGCACCTCCTTCGATAGCACCGTCGCCGCAGTAAAATAAAGTGTGGGCTGTGTCGAGACGGTGAATCATTAATTCTCGCAACGCTACTAATTTATTAGCCGCTGCTCCAATTAACCGGGCTCGCTGCATTAATAAAGTTGTTAAAGCATCGTTTTCTTGTACTTGTTCATCGCCCCAAAGCGCCCAGCCAATTTTTTTAGTTAAGTAGGAATATTTGCGAGTTTCCGCTTCTGTTAATTCTACTAAAATTGGATAGTATAAATAATGTACCAGTGCTTTTTGGCGGATGGCATCTGCTAAGGTGAGTTCGGGCTGCAAAACAGGGCCGAAATAATCTAAAATAGCTTCGGTTCCTTGTTCGTCGAAATGCCTTTCTGGGGTGGCGGAAAGGGCGAGTCGCAGTCCAATATTGCGCGGCAAACTTTCTCCTAAACGGGGCGCCCCTAAGTTGTGAACTTCGTCTCCAATAATCAGGGTTTTTTCTGGGAAATAGCGCAGTTGCGATCGCAAACTATCTCCCATTAAGGTAGCATTAGTAGTGATGATTGTGAGAAATGCTCGTGAAGCGCAGCTATCCCGTAGGCAATCGCCCGATCGCACTTCATACAAACCCCCAGCCAGCTTGTTTTGCCAACTGCGGGCGCTATCAAAAGCCAAAATAGGTTTTAAACCAAATTTCTCCGATTCGCGCGCCCACTGATTCACCAAGTGGCAGTAAGGGCAAATTACGAGCAGGACTTGCAGGTTAATTTTATTGTATAATTCAGTGGCGATCGCCAGCGCAGTAATCGTCTTGCCGCTACCCGTCGCCATCTTCAGCGTACCGCGTCCCTGATTCGCAAACCAATTAGCAACCGCCACTCGCTGATACTGCCGCAATTGCAGCGATGGCGGCATTCTCGGAAACCCAAATTGCGAATTATTAGCCGTTGAGCGATTCACCTTTAAATGCCGTTAGATGCAAAATTCCCTATACTCAACTGTAACTCATTTCTAATTAAAACTTAACAGCTCAAACAAATCCGCCGCCGACATTTGCAAATCCGACAGCACATCGAGCGCAGGTAAAATATCCTGATTCTCTTTCGCCTCTGGTTGCTGCTGCGGTTTAAAAACAATAACTAATCGTTCTTCCGGGTCAATCAGCCAACCCAATTTAGTCTTATTTTTGAGACAAAACAGAATCTTCTTAATCACGCGACTAGAACTTCGATCCGGCGATAAAATTTCAATTATCCAATCCGGCGCAATTTCAAACCTATTTTCAATTTCTCCCTGAGAATTCAGAGGAATGCGCGACCACTCAAATACTGCTAAATCTGGAACAACAGCACATCCCCCAAAAGTACAGCGCAATTGGGGAAAAGCAAAAGCTAACTTTTGCGGTTTGCCAACTTGATTAATAGCTGATGAAAATTTGATTTGTAACGTGCTGTGTTTGCCTTGCGGCATAGCTTTTTGATAAATTTGACCGTCAACATACTCGCTAGCCGGCTTAGTCTCTGGAAGCAACAAAAACTCTTCCAGAGAAATCTTTGACGGAGACTGAATTGACGTTACCATAAGCCATTAAACCCTCAAAAACTCTTAAAAATTCATATCGCCGTCAGTTTCCCAATCAGCACAACTCTCCGATTCCACACCGGTAGGGTGCATCGCACAAACCAACAAATTTCCCCCGTAAACTTGACCGTGATAGTTGCGACAACCGCGACAAGCCGGCTGCTGCGTCGGCGAAGGGTCTACATAAGTCACCATCGACAAATCTATCTCATCAAACTCCGGGTCAAAGTCCCGGCAAATTTCAATTATCGGTTCGAGAAATTCATTAAATAAACCGTCAAATTCATTGAAATAACCGTCAATGTCGTTAATCAGATTATTTTGTACTTGTTCTGTAAACTCTTCCGACATTTTTGCCAAAACGTCCAGCATTTCGACAAACTCTTCGCCCATTTCGCTGAAAAAATGCTCTACTTCAGAAACAGCATTTTCCATTACTCCGAAAAAATCTTTAGACCAATCTTCCATGAATTTGATAGCTTGCTATTGCAAAATATTTTACAGACAGGTGCAGCCAGCCTCTGGCGAAGCGATCGCACCTACTTTCAATTCTATTACCTATTGCCTGATATCCGTCCACATCTGACAGGGGAGATATTCAAAAAGGGAACTCAAGAGTATTATCCTGAGTTCCCTTCATGCTTTGCGGAGCGAGCTTTTTTGAGTTTAATCCCGCTTCAGCCGCCGCAATTCCTCTTGTAAATTCTGCACCTGTTCGCGGAGCTTGTCTACGCCGCCTGTCTCTTTAGCATCTTTTGCCGAGACATCTTCTTCCTCAGAAATAATTTCAATCCGCCGAGGTTCAGCGGGTTTTTTGTCCCCAGCCGATGTTACGGGGGGCTGCTGCTGAGCCTGTTGCACCATATCATCAACAAAGCGGCGGGCTTCTTCCGTGGACATCTCGCCACGCTTCACCAATTCATCTGCCAGCTTTTGGGCTTCAGTGCGCAATTCAGTTAACTTGCTGCCAGCTTTTTCACCAGCGTAGGAAGCTAGCCCGACACCAAGGTAAACTGCTTTTTGTAAAATATCTCCGAAACCAGGCATAGGAGCTACACCTCAAAAAACTGGGTGAACCGGAGACCACGCCTATTACAAGCATCCCGTGTTGCTGCTACCTTCCGGTCCTGACAAGATTTGGGCGTTGGAATCGCGTGGGTCCAGTTCATTTATTAGTATAACACAGTTATTTATTCTTCAACCACACACCAGTGATAAATTTCATAAATAACGCAACCGTTCTTCACCAAGGGGTCTTCAGCGACGATCGCCTTCGCCTCATCCATCGAACCCGCCTCAAACAGCAACATACCGCCGCCCCGCCGCGCCCAGTAGCCAGTTTTCGCTCGGTGTCCTTTAGAAATCAACTCTCGGACATAAGCTCTGTGAGCTGGCACGTATTGGTCAAAGACAGGCTTTTCGACAATTCCTTGCTCAATTTTGACAAACCAAGGCATTTTTATTTTGGATTTTAGATTTTATATTTTAGATTGGGAATGCGCGATCGGTAATGGGATCTAGGGCAAATGCTCTATATTCCATTTTGCACCCTTTTTTCTTAACTGCGATGGTATCCCATGAACCAGTCAAAACAGCGATTTTTTATTGCCCTAGTGCCGCCGCCCGATATTGAACAGCACATTACTGAGATTAAACTGTATTTTGCGGGAAACTACAACAGCCGCGGTGCTTTGAATTCGCCGCCGCACATCACGCTGCAACCTCCTTTTCACTCGTTAGCGGCTGATGTTCCCAAATTAGAGGAAAGTTTGAACCAGTTTTCTGCAAATCGGCTGCCAATTCCCGTTACTTTATTCGGTTTTGCTGCTTTCGCGCCCCGCGTCATTTACGCTGATGTTGTCAAATCGCCAGCATTGCTGGAAATTCAACAAGATTTGATGAGTTATATCGAAGCAAATTTGGGAATTGTCGATCGAGTTTCTCAAAGTCGCCCATTTGTACCGCACATGACAGTGGCTTTTCGCGATTTAACTAAGGATAATTTTCAAACGGCTTGGTTGGAATTTGCAGGGCGATCGCTCTACTTTGAGTTTACTGCTTCCGCATTAACTTTACTGCTTCACGACGGCAGCCGGTGGAACATCAGCAACCAATTCCCATTTTCCGCCTAAACTTTCTCCCTTCTCTTTCTTCGCGTCATAAGCCTCTTCGCGGTTCGTTTTCCCAAAAAAATCTTATTAGCAAATCATCATTAGACCTCTTGCAAAAGTCCTTTTAATCAAATTTTGGAACGGGCAAGATGCCCATTCCACAAGAAAAAAACTTTTTGTGGGATGGGCCGGAGAGCCCGTCCTAATTATTTTTGCAAGAGGTCTATTAATCAACACTTCGGACAGTTTCATGGCTGACTCGCGAGGGGCGAGAAACCCGGTTTCTACGAGTTTTGCGTCTAGAAACGAGAAATATTCGTAGAAACCGGGTTTCTGAGGTCGTGCGTCCACAATTAAAGCCAGTCACAACTTACCGATCGATCTTATTAGGAGTTGCAAGTGCCACTGTTCCGTAAACCGAAATTCCCGACAGTTTCAATATTTGAATTGCCGAGTTAACCGTAGTACCGCTAGTGTAAATATCATCAACTAACAGCACTCGATCGCGCGGGAGCCGGCGGCGAAAATCTTTCCCCAAATTCAAAGCATTTTTCATTTCCGCTTGCCGCTGCTGCGGTGTCAGAGCGAACAAAGCCTGAGTATTTTTCACTCGCTCCAAACCGTGCCGCTGCAAAGGCAAATTAGTCAGCTCGCAAAAACTTTCAGCCAAAAGTTCCGCCTGGTTAAAACCGCGCTGCTTGAGCTTTTCTTGGTGCAGGGGAATCGGTACAACTGTTAAATTGTCAATAGCCAATTCGGGAAAACTCAGCCAAGCTTCCGCCAGCCAGCCGCCGAAAGGTTTCGCTAATTGCGGATTGCCGTCATATTTCAAAGCTGCGATCGCCCGTTTGAGAACCCCGCCGTACTCGCCCCACACAAAAACACGCTGCTGTGAATGCCAAAATCGACCCGGATCGGCTAACTGACATCGCTGAAGTTGCTTGTGGCAGTACGGACAAAACTCTCCGGCGGCAGGTCGCTGACAAAGAGAACAGTTAGACTTAAGAAATAGATTGAGAAAAGATTTGACTAATCCCGTCCATTGTCGCTTGTTCATCCTAAAATTGTGGTAAGTGATTAATAGAAAAAACTCTCAAATTCAATCTGTTTGCAAGAACAGACTCGCAGCGTGAAAAACCTCTACTGGCTAGACAAAATTCAACCTTCAGACCGAGAGGCAGTGGGAGAAAAAGCATTTTACTTGAGCTGTTTGCTCCAGAAAAATCATCCCGTTGTACCGGGTTTTGTCGTGCCGGCTAAAACATTTTGGCAGTTTTTAGAGTCGATCGACTGCCTAGAACCGCTGTTGGCTGACTGGCCGCACTCTTCCCTCCACTTGAATGTCGATGAACCCAGACAACTGCAATCGATCGCCCGCAGCATCCGCCACCAAATCCTCGCCGGCAAACTGCCAGATTCACTGATCTCCAGCCTAGAGTCTGCTGTTTCTCAACTAAACTTAAACTCAAACTCCAAAGCCTTAATTTTTCGCCCTTCCCTGACTTCCTGGAACCCAAAAACAGTCGGAATCCTGGAAGCTCACGCAGTACGGGCAGAACCAGAAGCAATGGGGGCCGGACTCAAACGAGCTTGGGCAGAACTGTTCAGAGCCCGAAGTCTATTTTACTGGCAGCGGTGCGGCATGGGGATACAGCAAATCAATCCCGCAGTTTTGGTGCAGCCGCTTGAAGCAGCTCGCGCCGCGGGCGAGGTGAAAACTAACGCGGGTGCAGCCTGGGAAATCCAAGCCACCAGCGGTTTGGGAATGTCCCTCGCTAGGGGAGAAACCATCCCCGATTACTATAAAGTGCAGCCGGAAACAGGCGCGGTTAAATTCCAGCGGCTCGGTTACAAAACATTAGCCTACAATCTCAAAGTCGGCGATGGTGAACCGAAAAAAAAACTGCATATCGGCAATTTTGCTGCTTTCCCAATTCCCGATCATCCATTTCTCCTTCCTGATTTTGCTGAGAGTTGCGTGGAAGTTTTAGCGCTGGGAAAGGAAGCACAAAATGAATACGTTTTAGAGGAATCGAAACTGCAAGAAATCATTGAATTGAGTAAAAAAGCGAGCGCAGAATTTGACTCTGATTTGATCTTGGACTGGACGATAAATCAGACAGAAAACAGCAGCGAACCGCATTTTTATTTTACTCAAGTTCGTCTTTTGAAAGGGGAAAAAGTCGCGTCGGTATGGGAAAAGCCGATCGCCAAGGCCCGGACTCCTGCGCTCCTCAGAGGTTTGGCTGCCGCATCAGGAAAAGTTGAAGCAATTGCCCAAGTTATGACTAATTCCCACCCAGAAAACGCCCAATTCTTAGCCGGAGGCATTTTGGTAGCCCGGACAATCGAGCCGCACTGGCTGCCTTGGCTGAAAGTTGCTGCTGGGGTAGTTGCGGAACAAGGAGGCATGACAGCCCACGGCGCTATTTTAGCCAGAGAATTGGGGATTCCCGCCGTTGTGGGAGTTGCCGGGGCCACTCGGGCGATCGCCTCGGGCGATTGGGTGTTGGTAGACGGCGATAGCGGAGAAGTTTTTGCCACCGCCGAACAGGATGCGATCGAGAAACCAGACAGCAACCGGCTTCGGGACACAGCAAAAAATGCAGATACATACAGTACAGCCGCCAAAATGTCAATAGCCAACCACCAATCTTCAACCTCAGATCGATCGTCCAATCCCGGGCATAAATCGCGACGGGGTGAGCCTGCCGAATCAGTTTGGGGCGCGCCAACGGCTACTCAACTGCTAGTTAATATCAGCCAAACAAGTTCGATCGACCGCCTCAAAAATCTGCCAATAGACGGCATCGGATTGCTGCGATCGGAATTAATGGCATTGGAAGCTTTGGACTGTGAAAACCCCAAAGTTTGGTTGCAAAACGGCCGCCAATCGGAATTTGTCGATCGCATGGCGGATTGCCTCAGTTTATTTGCTGCTGCCGTTTCGCCGCAGCCGGTATTTTATCGCTCTCTCGATTTGCGCGAATCAGGAACCCACGGCAGTTTCAGTTCTACCTTTGAACCCGAGTTATTTGATTGGGAACTGTGCGTACTTAAAAAAGTCTGCGATTCAGGTCATACAAATGTCAATTTAATTTTGCCTTTCGTGCGCTCTGTTGAGGAGTTTGTCTATTGCCGCCAGCGCTTAGAAACTATTTGGAAAAAACGGCCATCCGAGTTTAAACTGTGGATTATGGCGGAAGTTCCTTCGGTGTTATTTTTATTGCCAGATTACGTAAAAGCAGGAGTTCAAGGAATTTCCATCGGCACCAACGATTTAACTCAATTTTTGTTAGGCATTCACCGCGACTCCGAACAGGTAGCAGGTGGTTTCAACGGGCGCGATCGAGCAGTGATGAGGGCGATCGAACAATTAATCCGACAGGCCCGGGCTGCCGGCATTCCTTGCTCGATCTGCGGCGACGCTCCAACATTGTATCCCGAGACAGTTGAATCCTTTGTGGGGTGGGGGATTTCGTCTATTTCGGTCAATGTCGATGCTGTAGAACAAACTAGCAGGGCGATCGCCCGCGCCGAACAGCGCCTTCTCCTAGAACTCGCTCGATCGATAATTAACAATTAACCACTCCCGGACGCACTTTACCTCAGAAACCCCGTTTCTACTCTAAATCATAGCTTTGGCAAGCAGCCACCGGCTCAGAAACCGCGTTTCTAGACAACCCGTGCATCCAGGACTATTAACAACTACAGAAACCCGGTTTTAAATTAGATATAGCAACCGCCCAGACGGCGAGGACATTTTTAATTGGTGAAACCCTTGCTTTTATTGCTTCTTCCTTCTTCCTTCTTCCTTCTTCCTTCTTCCTTCTTCCTTCGGACTGACATCCGTTACATCCGTTACAGAATCCCTTGCCGAACTTCTTCCTTCTTTTTCCTTCCGCTATCAAAAGCTCTGATTTTAAAGCTAGGATAAAAATATCACCAACACTTTACCCGGAGGTACAAACAGTGAAATCCAAAATTATTGCAACCGCAGCAATACTTGCCGCCCTCGGCTGTCTGCATCCCCACCCAGCATTATCTCAACCTGCAACTGACGGCGGGACAAAACCCGGATTCTGGCAACCTCAAGCGCAGGTTGACAATACTCGCAACATTACCCTCAGACTCTTAAATGAAACAGGATTAAACCTAGAATACGGTCAATCAGGTGCCAGCTTGTCATCCTTGCCCGTCGGAGCCACCAAAAACATCATGGTTCGCATCAGCAATCGCACCGGCGACATCGCCAATATTCCGATTAATGTCAAAGGAGGAACTACAACTTTGAAATACGACTATAACGTTGACTCTCAGAAAAACATTGTGACGATTCGCATCAGCCAATCTGACGGCCGCACTAGGCAAGATCGGTCAGTTTATATTGATGAAAAAGGGCGAGTTTACTCTTTCTAAGACTGACGCTCATCAACCCGGTTTCTCCTAATAAATCTTGGTTTTAGCAGCGAGGTATCCGGGAAGAAATCGGGTTGCGAGACTCCCGTGCGTAAATTCAGTCTTTCTCAAAAAGAATGAATCAAGTGCAGCCCATAAAGGTCGATATTTTTGTGCAGCGGATTTGACAACATTGCATCCCCAAAATCAACTGCTGCTAGCAATTCGGCGCTACTTGCGCACTTGAGCATCAGGTGGGTTCCGAAAGGATGTCAACCGCCGCATCGCGGACTAATATCCGCTGTTCCTCTTGATACCTGCGCCTCGATTTCCCTCTTCTTTTGGTTTAGCTTTGTTCACTCGCAAGGGGCGTCCCATCCACTCTGCACCGTCTAATTCGGCAATTGCAGCGTCTTCTTGGGCATCCTCCATCATCTCAACAAATGCAAAACCGCGCATCCGACCGGTTTCCCTGTCTGTTGGCAAGACAACTCGGCTGACAGTGCCGTAATCTGCAAATACTGATTTCAGGTCTTCTTCGGTGGCGCGGTAAGACAGATTTCCAATGTAGATAGTCATGTCGATCGAACTGAACTTGTTGTGCTATACATCATAACCTGTAGGTTTTACTGTCAAGTGCTATCTAGCTTACAACGCCAGCTAATCGTATCTGACTAAAAGGGTTTGCCACACTGACAAACCCTTTGTACTGACTGCAATAGTTACTGTTTTTGCTTAGTCGATCGAGATTGACTGAGGCCCCGTGCTTTTACCGTTGGTGGGTTCGGCAGGGGGAGTAGTGTAGGAAGTTGAACCGGCTTGGTCGTCGATCCAGGTTTTAACGGGCTCTTCGTGAAGGTTAAGCCGAAGCAGGCCAGAAAAAAATCCGCCAGTGAAGGCGATCGGCTGTTGGATCAATTCTTTGACCACGGGGATGAGTTCGTCGATGAACATTCAAGAGTCTCCTTTTGCTGCTGGGGTTCTACCTTAACTGTATCGTTTGTACTGCGATGCTGGCAGCGGCCTACAAAAAACCTTCCAGCGCTTAAGATGCGCGATCCTCTTCGAGGGCTTCGCTAACGGCTAATTTGCCGGCTATTGGTCTAAAATGCTAATTACATTGCTGCAAAAATTTTATGTGCCGTTTGCTTGGCTACCTCGGGGAGCCGATTTTACTTGATGCTATTGTGTACAAGCCGGAACATTCCCTAATTGTGCAGAGTTACCAGCCCCGCGAAATGACTTCTGGCCTACTCAATGCTGACGGTTTTGGTATTGGTTGGTATCACCCGCACCTAGATACCGATCCGTTTACCTATAAAAATATACAGCCAATTTGGAACGACATTAACCTTCCGAGTATCAGTCGATACGTTGAATCCGGCTGTGTTCTAGGCTATGTTCGCAGCGCAACTTCAGGACAAGCTCTAGATTTCAGCAACTGTCAGCCGTTTGGGCGCGATCGCCTGCTGTTCGTACACAACGGCTTCGTGCAAAATTTTCGGAAAAGTCTTTACAGACCAATTCGCGATCGGCTCAGCGATACCGTTTATCAATCAATTAACGGTACTACAGATTCAGAACACATCTTCGGCTTATTTGTCAATGAATTGACCAACACAAATCTGACTCTAGAAGCTGCTTTGCAAAACTCCCTAAAAACCTTAGCTGAGCTAGCAAACGTTCACCAAGTAGAATTTTCAGCTAATATCATTATCAGCGACGGACACCAGCTCGTTGCCTCTCGCTTTGCTTCCCAAAAAACCCCTCCTTCCCTCTATTGGCTGCGAGACGATTTAAATTTCCCGAATTCTGTCATCATTGCTTCTGAGCCTTTATTTGCTGGCAATTGGCACGAGTGTCCAGTCCAGAGCATTATCAGTACCGGAGTAGAGCGTGATATCGAAATCTATCCAATCTTGTAGAGAGGCAATTTATCACGATTTGCAGCAGTGTCGCCGCGGCACTTTCAAGCTATTTGCAGACATCGATAACGATACTTTCTGCCGTCAAGCTCATCCAGATTTCAGCCCGGTTGGTTGGCACTTAGGCCATATTGCTTATACTGAGGATTTGTGGCTGTTGCAGCGGTGTGCTGGGTTGAAGCCAGTCTTTCCTGAGTATCACCAACTGTTTGCTGCTGATATTTTGCCGAAAAAACAACGGGTTTTTCTGCCCGCGTTACCAGAAGTTGAATTATATCTAGACGCGGTGAGAAAAAAGGTGTTAGATTATTTGGAAGTAGCGCCGATCGACGAGCAAGAACGTCTCTGGCGGTTTATTATTCAGCACGAAAGTCAGCACTGCGAAACAGTTGCTTTCGTGTTGCAAATGCACAGGAAGAAGGAAGGAAGGCACGACACGGATTTGGACACGGATACACGGATTAATTCTCTACAACACAGAGGAATCAACCGAGGAATAAAGCAGCAGAAATTCCCAATGCCCAATTCCCGATGCCCAATTACTGATTCGCCGGCGATTGAAATTCCGGGCGGGGAATTTTACATGGGAAGCGATGCTGCTGAGGCTTTGGATAATGAGCGATCGCGCCACCTATGTTATTTAGAAGCATACTCGATCGATCGCTATCCCGTCACTTGCCGTCAATACCGAGATTTCATGGAATCCAACGGCTATCAAAACCCTGATTGGTGGTCAGCGGACGGCTGGAAATGGCTGCAATCTCATTTAGTAGATCGCCCGCTTTACTGGTCAGAAAATCCAGCTTTCAACAACCATCCAGTTTGCGGCGTGAGTTGGTACGAAGCCGAAGCTTACTGCAACTTCACCGGCAAGCGTTTGCCATCGGAAGCCGAATGGGAAAAAGCTGCGAGTTGGGATACCACAAATCAGACATATCGCATCTATCCTTGGGGAGAAGAACAGCCAAACGGCAGCCTGTGCAATCACGGCAATAATATGGCAAATACCTCGCCAGTTGATGCTTTTCCCAAAGGAGCAAGTGCGGCCGGTTGCTGCGATATGTTGGGTAATGTTTGGGAATGGACTGCTTCAACCTTTGAGGCCTATCCGGGATTTGAAAGTTATCCTTACAGGGGATACTCTCAAGTTTATTTTGATGGAGAACACCGGGTTTTGAAAGGCGGGAGTTGGGCGACTTTTCCGCAGGCACTGCGATCGAGTTTTCGGAATTGGTACTATCCGGGCGTGCGGCAAATTATTGCTGGTTTTCGGTGCGCTAAGTAGTTCGCTATGTAATTATAACTGCAATAGAAAAGATTGCAAAACTCGGAAACTATCTTTAATGTATCTGCGTTTATCTGTGTTGCATCTGCCTGACATCTGCGGTCGCTCAATCAATCAAAAAATTAAGTAATAGGTCGAGAAAATCTGGGACAAAAATTGTTTACTAAATGCCCAAAAAGATCGCATTTTAAAATATTAAGTAAAAAAACTTAGGAAAATTATTTTTAAGTTTTAATTTGGGGAGCGATCGCCATCCGGTGAGAAAATACAGAACGGAGATCGGCATGAAAAATCTGACTCGATCGCGATATTTGGCAACGCGACGGCGTGCTATACCCATTTGTGGATCTAAAAATTACTATGAAATCCCCAAGACTGTCCGACACGACAAACTCAGCCTCAACGAAGGAAAACCGGCTGCACTTAGAGCGACTGGTGAGCGCTGCGGCACCGACACCCGCAGAAATCAATGCTGGCAGCGATGCAGTTAGCGGGTTGACTCAAAACCCCAAATCCCTGCCTCCCAAGTATTTCTACGACGATCGCGGATCGAAGCTGTTCGAGTTGATTTGTCAGTTGCCGGAATACTACTTGACGCGCACTGAGACGGCGATTTTGCAGGGATGCGCGGGGGCGATCGCCCATTTGACGGGCCCGTGCGAAATCGTCGAACTCGGCAGTGGCAGTTCCACCAAAACTCGGATTCTCCTCGATGCTTACAGCCAACTGGAATATCCCCTGCACTATTTGCCGATCGACATCAGTCCTACTATCCTAGAAAGCAGCGCTTGTCAACTGTTGGCAGATTATCCGTCGCTCCAGATTCACGGACTTGTGAGCACTTACGAATTAGCCTTAGCTAAAATTGCACCGTCGCCGTTGCCAACCCGAATGATTTGCTTTCTAGGCAGTACCCTCGGCAATCTCAACGATCGAGAATGCGATGTATTCTTCTCGCAAATTGTCGGTGCATTGCAGCCGGGAGAGTATTTTTTGCTGGGAATTGACTTGGACAAATCTAAGGATATTTTAGAGCCGGCCTACGATGACAGTCAAGGAGTAACGGCGGCGTTTAACTTGAATATGCTGCGGCATTTAAATCGAAAATATGAGGGAAATTTTGATTTAGCACAGTTCGAGCATTGGGCTTTTTACAATCAAGAGGAATGTCAAATTGAAATGCACTTGAAAAGTAAAAAAGCGCAAACAGTTCAGTTGCGCGCTCTCAATTTAACGGTGGAATTTGCAGCAGGAGAAACTATCCGCAGCGAAATATCGCGCAAGTTTAATCTCAATACTGTAAAGGAAGAACTTTCGCAGCGCGGTTTAATGCCGGTGCAAGTTTGGACAGATCCAAATCAGTGGTTTGGCTTGATGCTTTGTCAGTTGACAGTTGATAGTTGATAGTTGGCAGTTGGCAGTTGGCAGTTGGCAGTTGCCAATTGCCAATTGTGGCGTTGCTTAATACAGGTATGAATTCAAGATTTCCCAATGGCTATAAGCCAAGTCGGGTGAGTTTTGTAACTTCAAGCGAAAAGTTGATTCATACCGTGAATCAGCAACGCCCCAATTGTTATTTGTTATTTGTTTTGAATATCTCCCAATAATCAGTAACTACTGACTACTGACTACTGACTACTGACTACTGACTGCTGACTGCTGACTGCTGACTAATGACTAATGACTGTTGACTACTGACTGCTGACTAATTAACAAATTGGTCGCTGTCCGGGTTTGACGGCGTGAATGTACTCGCTGCCCGAGGTCGGCCATCCCCGCTTATAATAAGCTTCCTCCGGCTTCCCCCAGCCCAACTGCAACAAAATTTCTAGAAAATCCAACTTTTCCCACTTCGAGAGACTGGCCCATTCTGTGCGCTGGACGATCGCCTCCACATCAACCGGCTCGATCGATCGAAAATCCTTCCCGCTGTTAACGCTTAAATACAAATCCATCCCCGCAGTTACCTGCTGCCAGAATTCCAACATTGAAATCTTGGCCGCTTTCAGCGTCATCAAATCAACTGGCAAAGCTATTAATTGGTCGTCCACTGCCGGATAGCGCAGACTATAGCCTTTAACCGCCATTTCCCGCCACACAATCCCAGAAACTTGATGTTCCCGCTGGTATTCGTGCACGGCAGCCTTAAAATTTTGATAAGCAGTGAACTTCTGCACGCCCTCAGATTTGAGAAAGCGGTCAATCACGGGGTTGCCTGTAGCAGGAGTTTGAGTCAAGTTGAGGCGTCGCCCGTGCAAGCAGGCTTGGCGCTCTTCTTCGAGGATTTTAATAAGTTCCGCCGTGCTGTAGACCTTGGGCATCTTTATTCAGGCAAAATCAATAGATTTGCTGGTCTGGCTGGTTTTCTCGGCTAATTTTCAGTAAAGATTGTTTGTTTTTTTGAGCAATAGACCTCTTGCAAAAGTCCTTTTAATCAAATTTTGGAACGGGCAAGATGCCCGTTCCACAAGGAAAAATGTTTTTTGTGGGATGGGCATCTTGCCCGTCCTAGTTATTTTTGCAAGAGGTCTAATATCACTTTGCCGTTATTCTAACTTTTCTTTGTGCTTACTTCTAGCTTGACAGTTTACAGGAGTTGAGCCCAGAAATCCCGAAAGCCTCTTGAAAAAAGCAGTTAAGAGGATATCGAATCGCGAGTTAAGCGGGGAAATGTGCCGCCAGCGTACCGGGCGGGATTTTTCGCCAAAAACAAAGCCCCCTCGAAGGAGGGGGCCAAACTGATGCGAGAGGTTTGGGGGTATATCTTATCTAAATTCCGGTTGCACCGTCAGGTGATTGTTGACTGTTGACTGTTGAGTGTTAACTGTCAGTCGAAAAACTGAATGAAGGTTGAGTGTTGACTGGCCTTCTCGATTTTACGCCCGACGATGAAGCGCGGATTTGATATGATAGGTCGATCGAACAACCCGAAAAAAAAGCAGCATTCGCACCTGCTGTCAACTACAAAAACTCGAATTTTCAGTCTCAAAGCTTAGTAGCGTCGTGAGGAGCGATCGTTGTCGCCCCAGCCACCGCCGCCGCCCGAGGAGCGTTTGTTGTTGTTTTCGCGAGGTTTGGCTTTGTTGACTTTCAAGTCACGGCCCATCCACTCAGCACCATCTAGAGCTGCGATGGCTGCTGCTTCTTCTGCCTCGCTTGCCATTTCCACAAAAGCAAAACCCCGCATCCTGCCTGTTTCCCGATCCGTTGGCACTTGGACGCGGCTTACAGTACCGTACTCGGCAAATACTTGACTGAGGTCTTCTGACGATACCTCATAAGAAAGATTACCCACGTAAATCGACATAAAATCTCCAGAATCCTTAAGGTGCAGAGAGTTAGATTCGGAGAGACGCTTGTAAATAAACACCAACAAACTACGCCACCGAATTTAATTCTTGAAAAATCACTATAACATGAAGCCAGCAGAATCAGCAATTGGCTGTCAGAATTTTTTATTAGGGGTGCTGTCGGGCAATCTCCGACAGCAAGTATTGGTGATAGTTGACATCTTGCCCTTTTGGCGTTATCTGCTTGGTTCCTTGCTGCGGAATCAACTTGAGAGCCGAGATTTTTCGTCGCTGTTAGCCGGTTGATGGGGTTTTATTAAAAATTGGGCAAGATTTCAGTTATAACTTACATCTTGCACATTTCTCGCTTAACAGGCTTTTCGGCCTGTTCCACAAAGAGTGAATTTTCTTGTGGGGAGTAGGGTTGGCCAGGAGAGCCCGCCCATAAAAGGCTTGGTGAGAATGGTGCAAGATGTAAGTTATAACTGACATCTTGCCTGTTAAGCGAGAATGGTGCAAGATGTGAGTGATAACGGTTGTTTTACCGGAGACGATATCATTACTTCTGCGATCGAACTTTATCCGTATATCGCAAAAGTATTTGATTTGTGAATTATATTTTTGTAAGCTTACCCCGACTATCAGGTACGGGGCTTTAGCCTCAGATTTGAATCATCGGGAAGAGAGACAATTGCCCCTCTAGTTGACAACTCATCCCCGGACTTTCAGGAAGGCTTACAGACTTCCCCAAAGCAGCAATATTATTAGCTGCATTAATATCAGCATCATGTTCAAAACCACAATGCCCACACTTAAAAACTTTTCCATTACGGTACGACTTACCCTTAACCGGGTGAATATGTCCGCATCGGGAACAGGTTTGACTTGTATAGGCCGCTGGGACAAATACAACTTTAACGCCAGCAATATTAGCTTTATACCCAACAAACAAACGCAGTTGGTAAAAAGCCCAATTATTAGTTCTTCGGCGTTCAGTTTTGCTCCTTGGTTTTTTGTTCAAAGACTCTCTAATATTAGTCAAATCCTCAAAAGCCAAGTCCGCACCTATTTGTTTTGCTTCTTGAACAAGCTGTTTTGAGATATTGTGGTTCAACCATTTCTGAAATCTTTGTTCTCTCCCAGAAAGCCTTCTCAAAAGTCTACGACTAGACCGAGTGCGTTTGGATTGAACATTGGCTCTGACGAAGCGATATCGGTCACGGATGGATTGGATCTGCTTGCCACTCCACGACTTACCAGTAGAAGTGGTAGCAATATCTCTTCTACCCAAATCAACCCCAACTACTTTTAGTCTTTGACCAGTTGGGTTGGTGGGCCATTTAACACAAACATTGATGTAGTAGTCACCTCGTTTAGTTTTATTGAGAGTAGCAGCCGTTGGAGCTTGCCCTTTAAGCAAAGCCAATTGATAATTGCCAATACTCAATTTGAATTTAACTCGACCACACATCAAAGTAATGCCAACAGTTTGCAAATCCTCAATATATTGAAAAGTCCGAACATCCAAATTAATAGATGTCGGTCTAAATTTGTGGACTTGCTTAACAGATGTGGCATTACCAATTACACGACGAATTGCTTGACAGACATGGTTTGCCTTCAACCCCGTAGCTTCGCGCACTGGCTTATAAACCTTGTGGTGAAGCTTGGTTGTATTCCAGCACTTCTCACGTTTTGCAACTTCATATATCTGATGGCAAGCCGTTTCTAACCACAGCAAAGTGCGGTCAATTTCATTCCGCAACTCTACAGGGACTTGGAGCTTACATTTTACAGATATTGTCTGCATTGCATCTATCTAAATACTCATCCGAGTCTAGCACAATATAAAGCCGTCCTACAAGGACGGGGTTTCTACCCAATTTTCAGATGAACCGCAGAGGGCGCAGAGAACGCAGAGGAAGAGAAAAGAGGGAAAGTTTGAGGAGTGCGAGGCGATCGCACTACTTTGAAAGCTCTCATTGGATGCTCTCATTACCATTTTCCTGGGATTGCATCTTTGAGCCTCAATTCTTCTCGACTGACTAGAGCTTCGTAGTAATCGGGTTTGATCTCCAGGGCGACTCCGTAAGAGCTAATGGCATCTTGAGTCCGCTGCAATTTTTGCAAAACGTCGCCCCGCTGCGCCCAAGCTTCCCAGTTGTCGGGCTTGAGTTGAATCACTTGGTCAAAAGCGACGAGTGCTTCGGAATAGCGCTGCATTTTCTCAAGGATTAAACCTCGCTGCACCCAGCCTTGATAGCTGTCGGGCCAGATAGTAATTGCTCGATCGTATGATGCGAGAGCTTGTTCGTACTGCTGCAAAGTTGACAGAGCGTTGCCGCGTTTCAACCAAGCTTCAAAATTGTCGGGCACGATTTTAATTACGCGGTTGTAAGCTGCGACGGCTTCTTCGTAGCGCTGCAATCTTTCCAGCGCCGCCCCTTGCTGCAACCCTACTTTTGATGTAATTTCTGCTTCGGAACTAAGTGAAATTACTTTATCAAAACAGGCGATCGCTTCTTCGTATTGCTGCAATTTTTCCAGAGCTTCGCCTCGCAAATTCCAAGCTTCTAGAAAATTACCTTCAATTTGTAGGGCATTGCTGTAAGCGATAATAGCATCTTTGTAGCGTTCCAATTCTGCCAGGGCGATGCCTCTACCCAGCCAAGCTTCGGGGAAGTTCGGATTAATTTGAATGGCTTTGTCAAAAGCTGCGATCGCCCCTTCAAAATCTCTCGATTCTGACAGTGTTTGACCGCGGCCGATCCATGCTTCGGGATAAAAAGGATTAATTTGGATTGCCCGATCGAAACAAGCAATTGCCGCATCGGGCCACTGGTGTTTGACGGCCATACCTTTATAAAACCAAGCTTCGCAGTCGTTGGGTTGCAGTTGCAGTACGCGATCGTAAGCTGTCACCGCTTCTGCATATTTGTGCAATTTTGCTGAAGCAATGCCTCGATTGAACCAAGCCAGACTATTTTGCGGTTGCAGTTGAATGGCGCGATCGTAAGAAGTTACAGCTTCAGCGTAACGTTCCGCCTTCATCAGAGCCAAACCTCGGTTCAGCCAAGCTTCCCAATTAGTGGGGACGAGTTTCAGCGCGCGCTCGTAAGCCGCCACTGCCTCACCGTAGCGCTCCGCTTGCAGCAACACGTTGCCTTGCCGGTACCACATCGCGGGCAAATTCGGATGAAGTTGGGTGGCTTTTTTGTAACAGCTTGCTGCTTTATCCCACTGCTGCAATTCCTCTAAAACTCTGCCCTGCTGATACCAAGCTTCGTGCTTTTCTGGATTGATTTCTATTGCTTTGTCGAAAGCCGCGATCGCTTCTGAGTGATTTTGCAAATTTAACAGCGCTGTCCCGCGCAGCATCCAAGCCCAATATTCTTCGGGATTAATTGCAATAGCTCGATCGGCGCAGGCTACGGTTTCTGCGTAGGAGTGCAGTTGCTTGTAAGCTTTGCCCAGATTCAGCCACGCCCGGGCCCAGTCCGGCTTAATTTGAACTGCTTTTCCGTAGCAAAGGACTGCCGCTTCGTACCTTCCCGATGCGTACAATCTATTGCCCCGATCGTAATCTGGAAATGCTGCAAAAATTCTTAAAATAGGCGGCAGCAGAGCTGGTTGGGGGTTTGAGGAGTTTTCAGGAGCCGAAGTCGAGAGGTCTGGCATACGCCTTGCACATAAAAAATTTAGTGGGATAACAAGCTTGCGGTCTTATATATTAACTTATGCTTTTCTTAATCTCGCTGCTGTTTTGAAACAAATTTAGCATATCAGGCTTGGTGCGACAAATCATTTTTAGTGAATTTTAGTGGTATAAAATTATGCCCCGTTCCCACTTTCGGTACACCGCTGTAAAATACCGTCAAGACACAAACAAATATGTCCCAATCGAGATTTCAAACCAAATTTAATATGCTAAACTTGCACGCGCTTTTAGATTTCACGGACTGCGATCGCGAGTCGATCGACTCCCACCCGAATTATTGGTACGAAGGCCTTTGTCCTCAAAGCGGCGACTTGCTGAGACTGCCGCGTACTCGAATGTCCGAGGATCTGGCCCGGGGTTTGATGCAGTACCTGGCGGCTGACGGTGCCTGCGATCGCGAAGGGAAGATGTACGGCATATTGCTGGTGGAAATGCCTTCGGGGGAACAGGGAATACTCAAAGCATTTTCCGGGCTGCTGAACGGTTGCAGCATTGTTGAGGGCTGGGTGCCACCGATTCCGGGACGAGATCGAGTTGCTTTTGAGGAAGCCCGCACGTTGACTCAATTGGAGGCGATGAAACAGGAACTGATTGCACTGAATCAACTCCCGCAGCGACAAGAGTATGCAGCCTTATTTCGGGAGTTTGAATTGCAAATGCAAGTTTTGAGCGATCGGCACCGCAATTGCAAGCTGCTGCGAGACGAAAAACGCCAGTTACTGTGTCAAACTCTCGTCGCAGAAACACTAGAAATTGCCCTCGAACAACTGAATCAAGAAAGCCGTTTGGAGAAAATTGAACGCAGACAATTGAAACGGCAGCGGGATGAAACATTGCAGCCGCTAAAACAATTAATTGAAGCTGCGGATCGGCGGATGCAGGCGCTGAAACTGCGCCGAAAAGAACTTTCTCGCGAACTTCAGACGCAAATGCACGCGGCTTACACTCTGGTGAATTTTTTGGGGAAATCGCGATCGATCTCTTCATTGATGCCAACTAATTCTATTCCCACTGGCACCGGCGACTGCTGCGCGCCAAAATTGCTCCACTGTGCGGCAGCAAACAATCTGAAACCGCTGGCAATGGCTGAGTTTTGGTGGGGGCCGCGATCGGGCGATAAGATACAGGGAGAATTTTATGGCGCTTGCGGCGATCGGTGTGGGCCGTTGATGGGTTTTTTGCTGTCAGGATTATCTCAAAATCCGACAGTTTCTAATAATATAAATGAGGGTTTAACGGGCGGGCTAGAAGCCCAACCCCTACTCCCCACAAGCAATGATTTTTCTTGTGGAACGGGCATCTTGCCCGTTGCAGGCGGGCTAGAAGCCCAACCCCTACTCCCCACAAATCATCATATTTCTTGTGGAACGGGCATCTTGCCCGTTGCAGGCGGGCTAGAAGCCCAACCCCTACTCCCCACAAATCATCATATTTCTTGTGGAACGGGCATCTTGCCCGTTACCCAAATGCTACCGATTATCTATGAAGACAAATGGTTGATTGCGGTCAATAAACCCTCTGGGTTGCTGTCAGTTCCAGGTCGTTATTTGGAAAATCAAGATAGTGTTTTGAGTCGTTTGCGTAACTTGTTGTCGGATGGGTTAGAATTGACAGCGGTGCATCGTTTAGATTGGGAAACATCGGGTATTTTGCTATTGGCGCGGGACAAAGAAACTAGCAGTCAACTCAGGCAGCAATTTGAAACAAAGCAGGTTCACAAAGTTTATGAAGCGGTGCTTTCGGGTACAGTAAAAATTGATGCGGGGACGATCGATCTCCCACTTTGGGGCGATCCAGAAAATCGCCCTTACCAGCAAGTCAATTGGGAGTGCGGAAAGCCCAGCGTTAGTCGCTTTCAGGTAATGGCGAGGGAGGGAAATTGCGATCGCGTCGAGTTTTTGCCGCTGACGGGACGCACGCATCAATTGAGGGTTCATGCAGCGGATGTTCGAGGGTTGGGGATACCGATTTTGGGCGATCGACTTTACGGATGTCGGGCGGCTGCGAACCGGCTGCACTTGCACGCCCGGGAACTTTCCTTTGAGCATCCGCAGTTGGGAGAAAGGTTGCACTTACAGGCGGCGACCCGATTTTAAGCTGAGGGCGATCGGGCAAAGATCGATTTCGCGATCGCAAATATGTGATGCCGTTAGCATTGGTCGCGATCTATTCAAGTTATATTAAGCTTATCTCCCGCACCGATTGTCGGGAGATATCACCTTAATTATGTTAACAGCTAATACCAATTTTTTATGAGGCTGCATAGAATCAGATCCCCCCTAGCCCCCCTTAATAAGGGGGGGACAAGATTCCGCTCAAAGTCAACCCCTACTCCCCTTCTTAAGGGGGATTTAGGGGGATCGAAATATGTGCAACTTCACATTAAATTGGTATAACAGTTAACTGTTATGTGATTTACCTGATTTTTTAGTTGACAAACCTCAAGATTATGACTGCTCAAACAACTTCTCCACTTCTGCTGAGTCCCTTCAAACTCGGAGATTTACCCTTAAAAAACCGGGTACTCATGGCACCCCTGACGCGCTCCAGAGCCGGTGAAGCGCGGATGCCCAACGCCTTGATGGCAGAGTATTACACTCAGCGAGCCGGAGCTGGTTTAATCATTACAGAAGCCACAGTGATTTCTACTCAAGCTATTGGTTGGCTCAATACGCCCGGTATTTATTCAGACGAGCAAGCCGAAGCTTGGAAACAAGTTGTGAGTGCGGTTCATGCCCGCGAAACGCCGATTTTCATGCAGCTTTGGCACTGCGGACGGTCTTCCCACAGCAGTTTTCATGAAAACAATCAATTGCCAGTTGCAGCGTCTGCCATCAAAATAAACGGAGAAGGCATTCATACCCCTCTAGGCAAACAACCCTACGAAACTCCCCGCGCTCTAGAAACCGATGAAATCCCGCTGGTTGTAGAAGATTATCGCAAGGCGGCGGAACGGGCAAAAATGGCAGGTTTTGACGGTGTAGAAATTCACGCGGCTAACGGCTATCTCATTGACACTTTCCTGCAAACCAAGACCAATCACCGCACTGATTCCTATGGTGGCGCAGTCGAAAATCGCTACCGTTTTCTCAAGGAAATTGTGGAGGCGATTATCACAGTATTTCCGGCAAACAGAGTGGGAGTTAGACTTTCTCCCAATGGTGCTTACAATGATATGGGTTCTCCCACTTATCGGGAAGATTTTCTGTATTTCGCAGGGCAGTTAAATGCCTGTGATTTAGCTTACCTTCACTTGGTGGACGGTGTGGATAGGGGCTTTCACGAATTGGGAACGCCGATGGTGATAGGAGAGTTTCGCGATGTGTTTGCAGGGCCGCTGGTCGGCAACTCCGGATATACTCAAGAACTGGCTGAAACAGCCTTGAGCAAGAAAGTTGCAGATTTAATTGCTTTTGGTCGGAATTTTATCAGCAATCCCGATTTGGTAGAGCGTTTTACTAATGGTTGGCCGCTCAATCCGCCTGCTGAAATGAGCGTCTGGTATTCTTTTGGGCCTGAAGGTTATATCGATTTCCCTACCTATCAGGAATCGGCCGCTATTTCTTAGTTGAGTTGGTTGGTTGGGGCGGGTTGATCAATACCGAGTATGTGAATCATAGATAATGGTGAACTCGCCCCAACAGGATTTATGGTTAATTCACAAAAGTAGGAGTGGGAGTTGAAGCGATATTTAATTGTCATCGCCGGTTGAGATCGAGAACGTTTCCTCTTATCCTAATAACCATAGGGTACTTCAAAACATCCGAGCTACGAGCTTAGCAGTTTGAGTGCCTGAAAATAATCAATAGCGGAAGCGCTTTTAACAAGATGGCACAAAATCACAAATCAACGGTTATCATCACCGGCGCTTCCTCCGGCGTCGGTTTGTACGGCGCGAAAGCTCTCGCAGACAAGGGATGGCACGTAGTCATGGCCTGTCGGGACGTGCGGAAAGCCGGAGAGGCCGCCCGAGAGTTGGGCATACCTGAAGGCAGTTTCTCCATCATGCAGATTGACTTGGGCGATTTGGAAAGCGTGCGCCGGTTTGCTCGGGAATTCAAAGCAAGCGGCAGGCCTCTGGACGCTTTGGTGTGCAACGCGGCCATTTATATGCCTTTGATTAAGGAACCGCTGCGGAGCCCGGAGGGTTATGAATTGACGA
Organism: Microcoleus sp. A003_D6; assembly: GCF_036702825.1. Lineage (NCBI taxonomy): Bacteria > Bacillati > Cyanobacteriota > Cyanophyceae > Oscillatoriales > Microcoleaceae > Microcoleus > Microcoleus sp. A003_D6. The sequence continues at coordinate 60,190 of NZ_JAUBWA010000005.1, forward strand.
TGACTACGAATCACCTCGGTCATTTCCTGCTGTGCAACCTGATGATGGAAAATATGAAGCCTTCCTATTATTCCGATGCAAGAATCGTGATTTTGGGAACTGTGACTCACAATCCAGACGAGTTGGGCGGGAAGATTCCGCCGCGCCCGGATTTGGGCAAGTTTGAGGGTTTTGAAGCGGGTTTCAAAGACCCGATTTCGATGGTTGACGGCAAGAAGTTTGAACCGGTCAAGGCTTACAAAGATAGCAAAGTTTGCAACGTGCTGACGATGCGGGAATTGCACCGCCGCTTTCACGAATCGACGGGGATTACTTTCACTTCGCTTTATCCCGGATGCGTGGCGGATACGCCGCTGTTCCGCAATCACTATCCCCTATTTCAGAAGCTGTTCCCGCTGTTTCAGAAGAATATCACGGGGGGTTACGTGTCGCAGGAGTTGGCGGGCGAAAGGCTGGCGATGGTGGTTGCCGATCCCGAATACAAGCAATCTGGGGCTTATTGGAGTTGGGGGAACCGCCAGAAAAAAGATGGCAAGTCTTTTGTGCAGAAGGTTTCTCCCCAGGCCCGCGATGATGAAAAAGCCGATCGAATGTGGGAGTTGAGCGCTAAGTTGGTGGGATTGACTGACGGGGCTCAAATTGGTGCTGAGGCTGGTGCGGGCCGTTCTGCATAATTCACAGTTAGAAACCCTCTTGATAAGACTCGGCGGTTGAAACGGCGTCTATGCACAGGATGTGAGTAGACGCTGACTCTATAATCAAGGCAGGGTGGTTTTATTGTGGGGATCAGAAATCTGAAACGACAGAAAGCGCCGCTCAAAGCTCGCGTCTGGGACGCAATTGTTATATTAATAAAGGTACGTAGTTGGGCTTTAGCCCTCTTTATATATACGTCTAAAGAGGGCTAAAGCCCAACTACGTACCTATTTCTAGGATGACAATTAATCCACCCTGGCTGACTCTATAATCAAGGGGGTATTAAAGTCTGATTTGGTATGATGCACCAAAATCCAAGAAACCGGGTTTTTTAGTGGATCGGCAGGTTGTAACTCACATCTTGCACTATTCTTAAGAACAGGCAAGATGCCTGTTCCACAAGAGATAAATTTTTTTGTGGAACAGGCATCTTGCCTGTTCATAAAAAGATTATTGAGAAGGGTGTCATATCCCAGTTGTAGCGAGTCTTTTCGGACACAACCCGGTTTCTGGTTTACCCTGGCGTGCAGGACTGTTCTGGTTGCGGCATTAGCATGAAAGCGTAGGTTTTGCAACCAAAAAAATTTGGTTTTTTTACCGTTTACGATCGACTTACACGATATTTGTTCGGATCGGAACTCGGTTTGTGCGTAAGTTTAGGGGATGAACAGCGGTCGATCGACCTTTTGGTTTTTAGCGCCTGCGAAACTGTTGGCTGCGACGGCTGTTTCCTTTTTTGCTGTTAAGATTGATTTTTACTTGAGGGTGCTCACTTCCTGAAAATATTTTCCCCACTTAAGCGAGATAATAATTAGATCCTATGGCTTGTCGATCGCAAAAACTATTTTTACTCGCTGGAATTTTTGGGTTAGTTTGGCTGGGAAAACCAGCGAAAACATCCGCTAACACAGTTGAAATTTTGACCTCAAATGTTGAGGATTTGGCAGCAGTCAGCAGCGGGGGCGATCGAGCTTTAGCCCCCAACGAAACCACTTTTGACCAACGCGAAGACTTGCCGGTAAAAGACAAGGAAACGCAGTTACGCGCTGAGTCAGAACGCTCGGCGGCGGCGGAAACTCCCGACTTACCGCCGTCTGCGGCAAATTCAGTCGATGTGACATCTTACACCATTCTCAAGAACAGGCAAGATGCCTGTGAAGCGAGGAGTGAGTTTGATTGTGGGGCGGGCATCCTGCCCGCCCGTAAAAGGCTTATTGACAATGGTGCAACATCTCAGACCGATCGCGCATTCAGCACAAAAACTCAAGAAACCGAGCTTTTTAACTCAGGTCAAAAACTAGAAGAAAATATTGGCATAAAAAAAACCGATTTGGGTATCGATCGCGACTCGCAACTAAGCCAACTGCCCAACCCAATTCAACCCAGAGAGCCGGAATTGCCTGCACCACAAGCACCGCAACCTCCCCCAGAACCCCCACTCCAACCAACCCCCCTAACACCAGTTCCCGGCGATGCTAGGCCGGAGATTCCGGGTACAATTAGGGTCGATCGCTTTGAATTTGAAGGCAACACAGCTTTTAGCGATCGCGAACTCGCAGAAGTTATTAAAGAGTTTGCGGGGCGCGAAATCACCTTTGCCGAACTGATCGCAGCCGAAGCAGCCGTCACTCAAAAATACGTGGCGGCAGGATACATCAATTCCGGCGCTGTAATTCCCGCCAACCAAACCTTTCCCAGAGAAGGAGGTGTGGTGAAAATTCGGATTGTAGAAGGCGGATTAGATGAAATTGCGATCGCTGGAAACAGGCGCTTGAATTCAAATTACGTGCGATCGCGCCTAGAACGCGCTACCAGACGGCCCCTCAACCGATCTCGGTTGCTGGAAGCCTTGCAACTGCTGCAACTCGACCCCTTAATTGGCAATATTTCCGCCGAACTCCAAGCCGGAAGCCGCCCGGAAAACAGCCGTTTAGAAGTGCGGGTAAAAGAAGCAGACAGCTTTAGCGCTGAAGTGTTTGCAGATAACAACCGATCGCCCAGCGTCGGCAGTTTTCGGCGCGGTGTTCGCATCAATCAAGCAAACTTGCTCGGTTTGGGCGACGGATTAGAAATATCTTATGCTAACACCGACGGCAGCAACGAATTCAACGGCAGCTACACAGTCCCCGTCAACGCGCGCAACGGCACGATTAGTTTCGCTGCGGGTACTGCTAGCACCAACATCATCGAGGAACCGTTTGATGCTGCCAACATCGAGGGGAAATCGCGGACTTACGAGTTAACTTACCGCCAGCCGATTGTCGAAAAGCCCGATCGCACTTTGGCTTTGGGACTGAGTTTTTCGCGGCAAGAAAGCGATACATTCCTTTCGGGGGAACCATTTGCGCTTTCGGCGGGAGCAAACGACCGCGGCGAAACCCGCGTTTCGGCCGTGCGCTTTTTTCAAGAATACGTGCAGCGGAGTTCCAGCCAAGTGTTCGCGGCGCGATCGCAGTTTTCCCTCGGCACCAATCTGTTCGGCGCTACTGCGAACGATAGCGGGCCCGACAGTCGCTTTCTGGCGTGGCGCGGACAAGCGCAGTACGTGCGGCTGCTAGCGCCAGAAACCTTGCTGATAGTGCGTTCCGATATTCAATTAGCCGATCGCCCCCTGCTTTCCCTCGAACAAATTGGGATCGGCGGCGTTCAAAGCGTGCGCGGATACCGCCAAGATTTGCTGTTAACTGATAGCGGTGCGATCGCGTCTGCGGAGGTGCGAATTCCGGTTTGGCGTGTCCCTAAAGTCCAAGGATTGTTGCAAGTCGCTCCGTTTATCGATTTTGGGTTAGGCTGGAACCATTCGGGAGACAATCCCAATCCTGAGTCGGATAAACTTCTGGGTGCGGGTTTGGGCTTAGTTTGGCAGATGGGCGATCGGTTGAATGTGCGTTTAGACTATGGCATTCCTTTGATAAATGCTCGATCGTCGGGCGATCGAACTTTGCAGGAAAAAGGCCTATACTTTCGGATTAATTACTTTGCTTTCTAGCTAATTCTGTCGGCCACAACAATTCGTATAATTTTTTGATTGATAGGTCAACCGCAGATGCAAGGCAGATAACGCAGATCGACGCAGATATTTTAAGGATAATTTGCGATTTTTGCAGTCTTGTCTTATAACGTAGTTAACACAAGAGGATTGTCTTATGGTTCAGACAAAAACTAAACTAACATTTGCAGACTTCCTGCAAAATTACCCAGATGGATCTGGTATCTACGAACTTGTAAATGGAGAGATTGTCAAAGTGGAAGCAATCAGAGCTCATAAAAATGTGGCAAGATTTTTAGTATTTGGCTTTAACGATGAAATCAGGCGCTTGGGACTTGACTATATTGTTGACAAAGATATAGTTATCAGAACTGTAAAAACTTCTGGGCAAGAACAAGGCAGAAATCCTGATGTTGGCGTGGTTAAGGCGTCAGTATGGAACAGCAATTCACTCGGCTACGGAGCTCTTACCGAACCTATCCAATTAGCAGTAGAAGTTACCTCAACTAACTGGGAAGACGACTATGTGGATAAACTAGATGAGTATCAAAGGCTGGGCATTTGTGAGTATTGGATTGTGGACTATTTAGCGATCGCTTCTAGGGCATATCTAGGAAATCCCAAAGTTCCCACAGTTTTCGTTTACTCTTTGGAAAATGGCAGTTATTTAGTTCAAAGTTTTACAGGTAATGAGCGCATTATCTCTAAAACTTTTCCCGAACTAGAAATCACAGTCGAGCAACTTGTACTCAGCAGCCAAATTCAAAATATTTAGAGAAACGAGATGAGATTACACTGACAAACTTGCTCCTTAAAATAGTGTTTTTATGCCTCCATTCCATTACTATTTACTATTTTCACTATTCTCAAAAACAGGCAAGATGCCTGTTCCAAAAATACTAGATTTTCTTGTGGGGAGTAGGGGTTGGGCATCTTGCCCGCCCGTAAGTTACTCCCTACTGTTTGTCTTCCTGTTGCTATTTCCCTCGAAAACCTTCGCCCAAATCATCCCCGATAATACCCTGGGCCCGGAAAGTTCGCGCACAGTTCCCGATACTATCAACAACTTACCCTCAGATAGAATCACTGGCGGCGCAACTCGCGGCGTTAACCTATTTCACAGTTGGCGCGAATTTAACATCCGTGAAGGGCGGGGAGCTTATTTTGAAAATCCCAGGGGAATTACCAACATCTTCACCCGGGTTACGGGCCCAAACTCCTCAAATATTTTAGGAACTCTGGGAGTTTTGGGGAACGGCAACTTATTTTTAATTAACCCAAAAGGAATTGTCTTCGGGCCGAACGCTAGGTTAGATTTGCGCGGTTCGTTTGTCGGTTCAACTGCTGACAGTATTGTGTTTAATAACGGCTTTGAATTCAGCAGCACCAACCCGCAAACATCCCCGCTGTTAACAGTTAATATTCCCGCTGGTTTAAGATTTCGGGAGAATCCGGGTGCAATTGTCAATCAATCGACGGCTTTAGGAAAAGTAAACCTCCCAGCCTCTCCCGTGCCAATTCCGATTAGCGATCGAGTTGGTTTAGCAGTAGACCCCGGTCAAACTTTAGCACTGATTGGCGGCGACATCCAACTCCCAGGCGGCAATTTAACCGCCAGTAGCGGACAAATTTTACTCGGTAGCGCAGCCAGTCCCGGTTTAGTTAATTTTGCACTAACTCCCGCTGTTGATCGGCAGGGAAATTTAACTTTAAATTATGACAATATTCAAAATTTTGGCAATATTCAAATATCCGATGGAACACTCATCAACACCAGCGGTACCGGTGGCGGCAGAGTAGAGTTAAAAGGTGGAAATGTCGCCCTCAGCGGTGGGCGAATTTATGCGCTGACACTAGGAAATATTGACGGTAGAGGTATCGATATCAGCGCCCAAAAATTGCGTGTGGAAAACGGAACTCAATTTTCTACCCTGACTCTAGGAGATGGTGCAGGAGGGAATATCAACTTCCGCGCTGCTGATTCAGTAGAAATGAGCGGGCTGGGAGTTGATGGCTTTCAACAGGTGGTAATTAAATATCTGGTATCGGGAACAACAGACCCGTTTGACCCGCTATTTACGCTGTTTAATGGTAGTGCTGGTGCTGGTTCGGGGGGGAATATTACGATCGACACTAGCAGCCTGCTGCTTAACAATGGAGTAGTAGGTAGCGGCATTACTTTTGGTGCGGGAAAGGGCGGAGATTTAATCATTCGCGCCAATACTTTTGAGATGGTGAGTTCTGGAATCAACAACGGGACAGCGAAAGAAAGTATCGGTGTCTCGGGCAGCATTACTATTGATGTCGCGAGATTAATTATGCGCGACGGTTCTCTTCTCGGTACCACAAGCTACAGCAGCGGCCCGTCGGGGAATATCAACATTAAAGCTGCTGAATCAGTAGAATTGTCTAACAGCGGCCCGAGAACAGTTGTGTCAACTGGAATTAGCACGCTGAGTATCGGATCTAACGGCAGGGCGGGGAATATTAACGTCGATACCAAACGGTTGACTCTCTCTGGGGGTTCTGCGTTTACATTAGGAACGGGTGTTTTAGTTGGCAGGTTTTTGTTTTCTCAGGATGGGGGGCCTGCTGGGAATTTAACAGTTAGGGCTACTGAATCTGTAGAAATTTCAGGTATTTCTCAACTTTTGAGCAGCGGAATTCAGAATGCTAGCGGGTTGACTTCTGGAACTTTGAGCTCGAGTCGCGGCGGGGATATTCGCATTGATACGCCCAGCTTAACCGTGCGGGATGGGGGGATAGTTTCTACGAGTTCTTTGGGTGTAGGAGATGTGGGAAATATTACTGTTAATGCCGATCGCATTGAGGTCAGCGGCAGCGGCAACAACGGTCTGTTTGTCAGTACAATTGATGCTTCGGTTGGCAAAACATTTGGTACTAATTCGACTGCTACGGCAAATGCCGGTTCGTTGCATCTGAATGCCGATCGGCTAATTGTCAGAGATGGAGCTACAGTGACGGTGCAGGCTACGGGAACCGGACGCGCTGGTAATATCAATATTGTCGCAAATTCGATCGGTCTTGACAACAAAGCCAGGATTGACGGTACGACTGTATCCGGTACTGGAGCAAATATTAACCTGCAAGCGCGAGACATCCAATTGCGCCGCAACAGCCAAATTACCACCGATGCAGGCAGTTCTGACGGCGGCAATATCAACATCAACAGCAACATTCTTGTCGCCCTCCCGCAAGAAAACAGCGACATCACAGCCAACGCCCGCACAGCAGGCGGCGGTCGCGTGAATATCAATGTCCCCAATGTCTTCGGCTTTACAGCAGCGAGTCGCGAACAAGTCAGAAACAGGTTGGATCTCAGCGACGCCCAATTTGCAGCGTTGCAAGTAAGTCCTACATCTCTGCTTCCAAGCAGCGACATCGCAGCGATTTCCCAAAGTGGCGGCCCGGCTTTGCAAGGGGCGGTAACATTTAGTTCTTCTGGAGTGAATCCCGCTCAAGGATTAGTGGAACTGCCGCAAAATGTGGTCAATCCGGCTGCTTTAATTGCTGCAAATCCCTGCATCCAAGGAGCCGAGAACGAGTTTACTGTGACTGGGCGGGGGGGAGTGCCGCCGAGTCCTAACGATGTTCTCAGCAGCAATTCTAGCCAGTTTAATTGGGTGGAACCAGCGGTAGGTGGGAGTCAGCAAGTAGAAGACCAAAGAGCATCCATAGAAGTTCGGCCAACAGAAATTATTCCCGCTCAAGCTTGGGTAATGGACGATCGAGGACAAGTAACGCTGGTAGCGTATAATTCAGGTGTTGGTGCATCTATTCGCAATCCGAAATCGACTGGGGTTTGCGTACCTCGATAGGTACTTTTCAGGTTTTCGCTAACTCCTCGCAATTTTCCTAATATTAAATTAACCAGACTTAAAAGATGCCCCGCCAATCTTCTGCCCTATTTTTTGCATTCTTACTGCTGTTTCCTTTCCCTGCGATCGCTCAAATTATCCCAGATAACAGTTTAGGTGCAGAAAGTTCGCGCACAGTTCCTGAAACTATCAACAATTTACCCTCAGATAAAATCACTGGTGGTGCATCTCGCGGAGTAAATTTATTTCACAGTTTCCGAGAATTTAATGTCGGTGAAGGCAGAGGAGCATATTTTGCCAACCCTAACGGGATTGCGAATATTTTTACTCGCGTTACGGGTGGTAATGTTTCCAATATTTTAGGTGTGTTGGGAGTGCAAGGAAATGCTAACTTATTTTTACTTAATCCCAAAGGAATTCTCTTCGGCCCTAATGCGAGGTTAGATTTGCGCGGTTCATTTATTGGTTCAACTGCTAGCGGGGTTGTGTTTGATAACGGCTTTGAATTTAATGCAGCTAATTCTAATGCCGTGCCATTGTTAGCGATTAATATTCCTGTGGGTTTAAGTTTCCGAGACAATCCTGGCACAATTGTCAACCAATCAATTGCTCCTAACCCATCACCGCCTGACATTCCCTTACCAGTACCAATTTTTAAGAATATTGGTTTAGCAGTAGACCCCGGTCAAACCTTAGCGCTAGTAGGGGGAAATATCCAATTTAACGGGGGAATCGCTACCGCCAGTACCGGACAAATTCTTCTGGGAAGCGTCAAAAGTCCAGGTTTAGTGCAATTTGAACCAACAGCTTTAGGTCTGAATTTAAACTATAGCAATATTCAGAAGTTGGGCAATATTGACATGAACAGTGCATTGATAAATACCAGCGGATTAGGAGGTGGAAGAATTGACATCAGGGGTTCAAATGTCACTCTCAGTAGTTCAGGAATTTATGGCTTGACACTAGGAAATATAGACGGCAGAGGCATTGACATCAATGCCCAAAACTTACGATTAGATCGGGGGTCGCAAATTTTCGCCTCTACACTGGGAGAGGGGAAAGGGAGCAATATTAATATTCGCGCTACTGACTTGGTAGAAATGATCGGCCTAGGAATTGAGGGCTATCAGCAGCTTACAGAAAATTTTCAGACATCTGGAACAGGGAACCCCTTTATTTCGCAAATTGTTTTGTTTACTAGCACTATTGGCAGTGGAGCCGCCGGGGACATTAACATTGAAGCCGGACGGCTGTTGATGAGCAATGGGGTAGTGGCTGGTGCTCCCACCTTTGGTGCTGGGAATGGCGGAAATCTGACTATCCGCGCCAACACGGTCGAACTCGTCAGTTCAACGCTCTATAACGGAACAACAAACGAAAGCACCGGTCAAGGCGGAAACATTACTGTTGAAGCGCAAAGGTTAATTCTGCGCGATGGCGGTGCGTTTGCCAGCTTCAGCCTTAGTGATGGAGCATCGGGGAATATCGCGATTAAAGCTAGTGAATCTGTGGAATTGTCGGGTAGTCTCCCTGTAGGTTTAGGGCAAACTCGGCTCGGTACGAATACTTTTGATGCTAATGGAAAAGGTGGGGATATTACGATCGACACTAAGCGACTGAGTGTTTCTAATGGAGCCACAATTAGTTTAACGACTGGTGCGATTTTTGGCGAAGTCGTGTTTTCTACAAGTGGGGGGACGGGAGGAAATTTAACTGTGAGAGCCTCCGAGTCTATAGAAGTAAGCGGTGAGTCAAGATTTTTGGAGAATGCGGGCTATGTAGCAAGTTCTTTTGTTACTCAAACTGCAAGTTCTGGTAGAGGTGGAGATATCCGCCTCTCAACACCTAAACTAACTGTGCAGAATGGCGGCGTTATTTCTGCGGCTTCTTTGGGTATAGCAGATGCAGGAGATATTACAATTAATGCCGATCGCTTACAAGTGCAAGGTATTGGGAGTAACAGTGGGTTGAGGAGTGGAATTGAGGCCTCGGCTGGTAGGGCGTTTAATGCTGTAAATTCCACTGCTAGCGGAAATGCAGGCTCGTTGAATTTGAATGCTAATCAATTGATTATCCGCGATAGTGCAGTGGTTAATGTTCAATCTTTAGGAACAGGTAGAGCTGGCAATATTAACGTTGTCGCTAACTCTATTGCCCTGGACAATCAAAGCACAATTGATGGCACGACAGTCTCTGGTACAGGGGCAAATATTAACCTGCAAGCGCAAGACATTCAGTTGCGGCGCGGCAGTCGAATCACCACAGATGCAGGTATTTCTGAGGGCGGAAATATCAGAATTGATAGCGATATTTTGGTAGCTTTACCAAGAGAAAATAGCGATATTACAGCTAACGCTCGCACAGCTAGGGGCGGACAAGTTACGGTCAATGTACCAAATATCTTTGGCTTTACAAGCCTTAACCGCGACCAAGCCAGGAGTAGTTTAGGATTGACTGACGATCAATTTGCAGCGCTGCAAGTAAGTCCGACTTCTCTAATTCCTACCAGCGATATTGCGGCGATTTCCCAAAGTAGCGGCCCGGCTTTGCAAGGTACTGTAACATTTAGTTCTTCAGGGGTGAATCCCGCTCAAGGTTTAGTGGAACTGCCGCAAAATGTGGTCAATCCGGCTGCGTTAATTGCTGCAAATCCCTGCATCGAAGGGGCTGAGAGCGAGTTTACCGCTACTGGGAAAGGGGGAGTGCCACCGAGTCCTAATGATGTTCTCAGCAGCGCTCCATCGCCGTTGCAGTGGGTAGAAGAGGCAGGTTCGGCAGCGGATTCTGTAACGGATGTCACGGATGTCACGGATAGACGTTCCAGGGAAGAAATGGAGAAAAAAGCTCAGGAAGTTGTTGCCGCTCGCGGTTGGCTGGTGAATGCGAAAGGAGAAGTTACGCTTGTTGGATATAATCCGGGTAATGCTGCTGACTCTCGCAATCCTCGGCAGAATTCTGGTTGTGTGCCGCGTTGAAATTGGTTTTTTTTAACCGCAGATGTAGGCGGATTAACGCGGATTAACGCAGATAAAGAAGAAGAAGATGGATTTGGGTTAATTAGTGTGTGTCTGCGGCTGTAATTTTATTGTTTAAATATGAAGTTTACCCGATCGCTCCGACAAGTAATTCTGTTATTTGTGATTTCCTGTCTGCTAACAGTTGCGATTCCTCCCGGAATTGCTCAGGTTAATCCACCACAAGCAGTGCAGCTTGTCCGACAAGCTCGAACTCTGTACCGAGAGGAACGTTTTTCGGAAGCTTTACCGCTGTTGCAGCAAGCGGCGGCGCAGTTTGAGGCAAAAGGCGAAAATCTCGATCGCGCCACAGCTTTGAGCAATTTAGCTGCAACCTACGGGCAGTTGGCGCTTTGGGAACAAGCAGAACAAGCTGTAAATTCGAGTTTGTCGGCTGTGCGAACACAGGCAAAAACTCCCGAACAGCAGCGGATTTTGGCTGAAAGTCTCAACATTCAAGCACAGTTGCAACTCGAACGCGGTCAGACTCAAGATGCGATCGATAACTTTGACTTAAGCGCTAAAATTTTCGAGCAAATTGATAGAAAACCCCAACTTTTTCAAGTTCAAATTAATCAAAGTCGGGCTTGGGAAACTCTCGGACTTTACCCCAGAGCTTGCAAAATTCTGTTAGCTTCTTTCAAGCTGGAAAACCAAACTTGCGAAGTTTCGGCAGCGGGTTTGGAAACTTTGAAAAATGGGTCGGTTTCTCTCGAACAAGTCCGGGCAATTCATTCTTTAGGGCGGGTACTGCGGGTTTTGGGACAACTGGAACGATCGCAGGATGTGCTATCAGTAGGAATGGAAGCTGCCCAAAAATTAGGTTCCCCGCCAGAGGAGGCTGCAATTTATCTCAATCTGGGCAATACGGTACGGGCTAAAAGCAATAAACCGGGTTTGACACCACGACAGCGGGGTGATTGGGAACGCTTGGCCCTAGAGTATTATGCTCGATCGGCCCAGGCGATGCCGGATCGATCGCTCCTACAAATTCAAGCAAAGTTAAACCAATTGAGTTTGTTGGTCGATCGCACCAATTGGTCTGAGGCAGAAGATTTGTGGCGTTCTCTCGAACCTCAAGTCGCTCAATTAAGGTCGAACCGCGCTGGACTTTACGCTCAAATTAATCTAGCTCAAAGCTTGATAAAATTAGCTCAGTCGCCTGCGAAAACTTTGAGTTTAAGCGATATTGACAAAATGCTCGATCGCTCTCTCGAACCAGCAAATAGTTTGGGCGACAAACGAATACAATCTTATATCCTAGCAGCTAAAGGCCAACTATCGGAAATCCAAAAGCAGTATCAGACAGCGGAAAATCTCACAATTCAGGCTTTGAGTTTAGCACCGGCGTTTCAATCTCCCGATATTGCTTACCAATTGTTTTGGCAACTCGGACGGATTCGGAAAGCTCAGGGAGATGCAGAAGGGGCGATCGTTCAATATACTCAAGCTGTCAATATATTGTCTTCTCTGCGGGGCGATTTGGTAACAGTCAATCCCGAAGTGCAATTTTCGTTTCGGGAAAGTGCCGAACCGGTTTATCGGGAATTAGTCGGGCTGCTTTTGCAAGAGGAATCGCCCAGTCAAGCTAAATTGAAACTGGCGCGCCAAACGGTGGAATCTTTGCAGTTGGCGGAATTGGACAACTTTTTTCGGGATGCTTGCGCTGATGCTAAACCAAAGTCGATCGAGGAAATCGATCCGACAGCGGCGGTGATTTATCCGATTATTTTGAGCGATCGTTTGGAGGTAATTTTGTCAATTCCCGGCAAACCCCTGCGCCGCTACGCTACTAAGAAGTCTCAAGCCGAGTTGGAAACTGCCTTCAGACAAGCCAAAAATGTCATCAGGCCTGCTGCTTTCCCCCGCGACAGGAGGCGACCCGTCGAACAAGTTTATGACTGGTTAATCCGTCCTGCGGAAGCGGATTTGACCGCCAGCGGGATTAAAACTCTGGTATTTGTGCTCGACGGTTACTTGCGCAATCTGCCGATGGCTGTGCTGCACGACGGTGAAAAGTTTTTGGTAGAAAAATACAGTATTGCTTTGGCACCGGGATTGCAACTGCTAGCACCGAAACCGCTGAACAAAGTCAAGTTAAAAGTGCTTACCGCTGCCCTCTCGGAAGCGCGTCAAGGCTTCTCGGCTTTGCCGGGGGTGAAGGAGGAAATTCAACAAATTGCAGCCGAGATGCCGGCGACTTCGCTGCTGAATGAAGATTTTGTCAGCGGGCGGTTGCAAGATCGAATTAAAGCTTTGTCTTACCCGATCGTCCATTTGGCAACTCACGGTCAGTTTAGCTCGAATGCGGCGGATACTTTTATTGTGACTTGGGATCAGAAAGTGAATGTTAAGGAGTTCGATCGACTGCTGCGAGCCCGCACTGGGGAAAAACAACAGCCGATCGAACTTTTGGTTTTGAGTGCTTGCGAAACAGCTTCGGGCGATAACCGCGCGGCTTTGGGTTTGGCCGGGGCCGCAATTCGATCGGGTGCCCGCAGCACCGCCGCCACCCTTTGGCGAGTCAACGACGAATCTACAGCTATTTTTATGACTGAATTTTACCGTCAACTTGCTTTGTCTAAAGCCAGCAAAGCTGAAGCCCTCCGCAACGCTCAATTAACGCTGCTGAAAAACCCAGATTATCAAAACCCCTATTTCTGGGCGCCTTTCGTACTGGTGGGGAATTGGCAATGATTTTAAGATGGGCATCGGGCATCGGGCATCGGGAATTGGGCATTGGGCATTGGGCATTGGGCTTGCAGTCAACAGTCAACAGTCAACAGTCAACAGTCAACTGACAACTGACAACTGACAACTGACAACTGACAACTGACAACTGACAACTGACTCAAATGCAGTTGGTTTTTTGTTAAAGATTGTAAACTGTTAACGAGTGCTTTCCGCATCTAATATTTTTTCGAGGAGTCCCATGAAGCAACTTTTGATTGCTGAGCGCTTTTGCCTGATTGCCCACGTCTTGTCAATGGCTTTTGGATTGGCAGGGTTGCTGCTGATTTTACCGCGTCCCGAATTGGTGATGAGTTTGCCACCAGCAGGGCAAACGCTATTCCAGTGGGGGATGGCTGGGGGTGGAGTAGTTTATATCATTTTTGGTGCAGCAGCGGTTGCTCTCTATGCCTTTCGGACGTTGGGCGCGGGTGCAACTCTGGCATTTTTGCTGCCTTCTGTGTTTTTGTCCTTGAGTAGCGAGTTGTTGGGAACGAGTACGGGTTTTCCCTTCGGCAACTACCATTATTTGAGCGGTTTGGGTTACAAAATTGCAGGGCTGGTTCCGTTTACGATTCCCCTGTCGTGGTTTTATCTGGGACTGGTTTCATACATAATTGCTCGCGCTGGAGTCGCTGGCGGTAAAGCCGAACTCAACTGGGTGCGCCAAATAGGGGCGATCGCCCTTGGTGCTTTGCTGCTAACAGCTTGGGATTTTGTACTAGATCCGGCTATGAGTCAAACTTCTGTGCCTTTTTGGGAGTTTGAGGAACTTGGGGCTTTCTTTGGGATGCCTTACCGCAATTTGGCTGGGTGGATGGGTACGGGGGCGCTATTTATGTCGGTAGCAGCTTTCTTGTGGAGAAAAACGCCGATTCAATTAGAGCGATCGGAATTGGGTTTGCCCTTAATTGTTTATTTGGTAAACTTTGCTTTCGGAGCAATTATCACTGTAACTTCCTTGGATTCTCGATTCTGGTTCCCGACATCGCTAGCTGTGCTTCTGGGTGTTGTTCCGGCGATCGCGTTAAGCTGGATCGCTAAACCCGCAGCAAGTGACGTAACAGAAACAATGCCGTCTTTGGATAAACCTGTGCTCGCGGCTGAAATTCCACCTCAGCCCGTGGGCCTTTTGCGCAAGTAAGTCGTTAGTGAGCAACAGCGGCTGATTTAGCAAAAACTTACACTAATTTTTGAGCTAGTTTAAAAACCCGGTTTCTACAAAAAACCGGGTTTTTCAGCGGCGATATTTTCATTCCCAATTCCTGTAATATGTTTGAGGCAAAAATTTGATTAATTTTTTTAAATTGATACCACTTACAAAAAAATTAACTGTAAATAAGCTCCCAATCCATATCCCAATACGCTTGGGTTAAGCTCGATCCCCCCTAACCCCCCTTCCCAAGGGGGGGACAAGAAATATTCTCAAAGTC
>NZ_JAUBWA010000005.1:74990-88070 GCF_036702825.1 Microcoleus sp. A003_D6
CCCCTTCTTAAGGGGGATTTAGGGGGATCTCCGAGGAATAAATAGTTTTAACCCAAGCGTATTGACCCATATCCAGTCAGTCATTCCCAATTATTCAATTCTTCAATAGTATGGTTTTCTCGTCGATATACGCTTGGGTTAAGCTCGATCCCCCCTAACCCCCCTTCCCAAGGGGGGGACAAGAAATATTCTCAAAGTCCCCCTTCTTAAGGGGGATTTAGGGGGATCTCCGAGGAATAAATAGTTTTAACCCAAGCGTATTGACCCATATCCAGTAAGTCATTCCCAATTCTTCAATTCTTCAATAGTATGGTTTTCCCGATCGCCCCTCACCTGTTCTCCCAACCGCTGACAACTATCATCCCTGTCGCACTTTTGCTGCTGCAATTGCCCGCCGCAGCCCTTCTTATGTCGCGTTTGATTAAAGGCCCATCGCGCATCCCGCCCCTGGAACCCGATGCGCCGACGCTGGATTTGTTAGGTTCTTGTACTGCGGTAGTACCGACTTTGAACGAAGCCGATCGCATTTCGCCTTGTTTGGAAGGATTAAGCCGCCAAAGTTACGAACTCCGAGAGGCGATCGTAGTTGACAGCTATTCGGTAGACGGAACCGGAGATTTAGTCAAAGCCGCCGCACAAAAAGACCCCCGGTTTCGGTTGATTAACGACGATCCGCTGCCGGCGGGTTGGGTAGGGCGTCCCTGGGCGCTGAATGCGGGTTTTTTGGCAAGTTCCGAGAAGTGCGAGTGGATTTTGGGGATAGATGCGGATACTGTGCCGCATCCGGGTTTGATTGCAAGTTTACTCAAAACGGCGAAAGCTGGAAATTACGATTTGATTTCGCTGTCGCCGCAGTTTATCCTCAAGTATCCGGGGGAGTTGTGGCTGCAACCTGCTTTGTTAATGACTTTGGTTTATCGGTTCGGGCCGACGGGGACTGGCGGGGATGTGCCGGAACGGGTGATGGCGAACGGTCAGTGTTTCCTCTGTAAGCGCGAGGTTTTGGTGGCTTTAGGGGGCTATGAAGTCGCAAAAGGTTCTTTTTGCGATGATGTGACTCTGGCTCGCTATGCGGCTGCTAAGGGCTTTAAGGTGGGCTTTTTGGATGGGGCAAAAGTGTTGAAGGTGCGGATGTATGAGGGGGCGATCGAGACTTGGAACGAATGGGGGCGATCGCTGGATTTGAAAGATGCTGCTTCGGGCGCTCAAATTTGGGGCGATTTGTGGCTGTTGCTGGCGGTTCAAGGTTTGCCGGTACCGATTGTGTTGTGCTATTTGCTGTTTGGTTCGCTGCCTGCTGTTGGCGTATTTCCGCACTTTTGGCTGTGGGGATTGAATGTATTTTTGGTTGCAGTGCGATCGGCTTTGTGTTTGGCGATCGCACCTTCCTACGATACAACTGGGGCATCGGGTAAATGGCTGTTTTGGCTGTCACCTTTAGCCGATCCGCTGGCGTTTTTGCGAATTCTAATTTCTGCTTTAAATCAGCCTACTCAGTGGCGCGGCAGGAAGTATGAATAATCCTTAAATTTTGGCTACACCTTTTAAAATTGGTAGAAGTGCGATCGCTCTTTTGGATCGAATGGGCGATCGTACTTTTCTTGATTTCCTAAATCAACCGGAAATTAGCGGATGTAACCATCGCCCAATTAATTGTAGTCAACTCGGGACACGGCAATGCCGTTTCCCTACCCCAAAATAATCATGAACCCAATCGAATGATGTAACCATCGCCCAATTAATTGTAGGGACACGGCAGTGCCGTGTCCTGATGGCTCGAATGCAGTCACCAACCGCTGTGGCTATATGAACTACCCACCAATCTTACAAGAAAGAGCTACTATTAAGAGCCGTTGGATTCAGATTATAAACCACTCCCAAGTAGTCATTCCCAGATTTGATCGCCGTTGATAATACAGCACTTGCACCATCTAAAACCACACTAACTGACTCAAAAGTTAGTTGACTGAAAGCGACATCAATTAACTTGATTTTATCGTCCGAAGTGAAGTCAGTAATCAGATCGGCTTGAGATAGTTCCGTAGCCGTATCTTGCAATACAAAGATATCATTCCCTGCGCCACCTGTGAGGATATCCAAACCGGAATCGCCATTCAGGAGATCGTTACCCGCACCGCCTGATAAGATATCATCTTGCTTGCCACCGCGCAGGGTATCATCGCCATCACCACCTAGCAGGATATCGTTATCATTATTGCCACTAAGAAAATCATTGCCAATACCACCCGCGATCGAATCTGAACCTTTGCCGCCAAATAGTTCGTCGTTACCTCCTTCACCTAGTAAAGTATCTTCTCCTTGATTCCCAAAATAGGTGTTTGGGAAGTCTAATCCCCTCAAAGAATCGTTGCCGGCAAGGGCAAATACGCTTAAGCCTAATGCTGCTGCTGGGAAGCTGGTATCGTTGCCATCTGTTAGCAGGTAAACATCTCCTAATCGGGTGTTTTCTGGTAAACCCGATCGCACGTTACTTGATACCGATGGTTTTGGCGTAGCAATTGCTATTTGTACTTCCGGTGTCGGTGTCGGTGTCGGTGTCGGTGTCGGTGTTGGTGTAGGAGTTGTGACTGGTGTAGGAGTTGTGACTGGTATAGGAGTTGTGACTGGTGTTGGCGTTGTGACTGGTGTTGGTGTTGTGACTACAGGTGTTGGTGTTGTGACTACGGGTATTGGCGTTGTGACTACGGGTGTTGGCGTTGTGACTACAGGTGTTGGTGTTGGAGTTACAGGGTTATTACCACCAGTCAAAATTTGTTCATCTAACGCCGCACCCGTGTTTTCTGCAACTAGAGAATCGAGGGTTTTTTGACCGGCACCAAATGCTTTAAAGTCTTCAGTAGTTGCACCTAAAGTAACTTTTTGGACGACAGCTACTTGTTTTTGCAGTTGTGTCAGATCGGTATTAGTCGCGATCGCCTCTACAATACGTTGATTAGATGCTGCTATTACCTGCGCTAATGCTGGTGCCGCCACTAATATCTCTTGGGCGTTAAAATTAGGATCGATCGCTTTCACCCCATCGCCCACCTTGCCGATTAAAGCGGCCACTTCTTCGGATTTGGTGAAATCTAACGTTTCTCCGGTGAGGATGCGATCGGCGATCACGCTAACTATTTCCTTGACAGCATCACCCATAGTTAGATTACTTGCACCTTCAATTAATCCCGCTGTTTGAGTGATCGAGTTTTGGGCTACAAGCATCGCCGTTAATACCGCTTTACCACCCGGTTGTTGCTCTAGGGTAGCGGCGATCGGATCGACATAATTAATCGGGATATCGCTGGGAATACCGAAAGCATTGGTGACTTTGGCATTGGCTTCATTGACGCTTAAACCGCGATCGGCTAATTCAGCTACAATGCTAGTCAGTAAAGTAATTACTTCTGCATCGGGTGTCGCTTTGAGCGGAGTTTCTAGAGGTAAACCCGTACCGATGTCGGTGCCGCCAAAAGCGGCTAAATTACCTTCACTGGGATCGAGTTTGCCGTTATTATTAGTGTCAAAAGTGTCCGAAGTAATATCAAAATCAAATGCGCCGTTACCGTCAGTTGTGCCTTTGGGTTCGTTCGGATCGGCGATGCCATTTTTGTTAGCATCAAAGAAGACATTCGCACCGGCAATATAGTCGTCAATTACAAAACCGCCAAAAGCGTAACTTTTGAACCGGATCATTTCGCTAACACTGGCACCAGACGAATCCGTTCCTGTGATCTTCATCCAGTAGTCAAATTTCTGCGGGCGAGTCGCACCGAGCTCAATTTTGCGAGTTGCGGGATTGAAAGTTAACCATGAAGGGAGAGGAATCTCAGGAAAACTTAACCCATTTACTGGCTGACGATAGGAACCGCGATTTAGATCGGTTTTCCATGTAAACGCCGACTCCTTCAACGCCTTGAAATCTGCCAGGGCGATCGAATAATTAATGCTGTCGCCCGGATCGGGGTCAGTATCGGTGTTTGCAGCCAAGGTAAACACATTGCCAGTTTGAGAAAAACCTAGTGCTCCACTTTGCGAAAAGGCAGAAAGATTTACAACTGGGGGATTGTTCTTATTCGTTGGTGTGGGAGTTACTGGCGTTGGTGTTGGCGTTACTGGCGTTGGCGTGGGAGTTACTGGCGTTGGCGTGGGAGTTACTGGCGTTGGTGTTGGCGTGACTGGCGTTGTCGTGTTGAGCAGGATGGAGGCGGTGCTGCTGTTCCCGTTCGCCACAGCTAAGTCTGGTTTCCCGTCGCCGTTGATGTCGCCGATGGTGACGGATCTGGGGTCAAGACCAGTAGGGAAGTCAACTTTGGTGGCAAAAGTGGGGGTGGTGGCGTTGGTGGCGGTAGTATTGAGCAGGAGCGAGGCGGTTTCGTTGTCTAAGTTCCCCACAACGCTGTCTAAGTTCGCCACAGCTAAGTCTGGTTTCCCGTCGGCGTTGATGTCGCCGATGCTGACGATGACGGGGCCATTGCCAGTAGCGAAGTCAACTTTGGGGGAGAAGGTGGGGGTAGTGGCTCCGGTGGCGGTGGTATTGAGCAGGATGGAGGCGGTGTTGCTGTTCCTGTTCGCCACAGCTAAGTCTGGTTTCCCGTCGCCGTTGATGTCGCCGATGCTGGTGGATCTGGGGCTACTGCCAGTAGCGAAGGTAACTTGGGGGGCGAAAGTGGGGCTGGTGGCTCCCGTGGCGGTAGCGTTGAGCAGGATGGAGGCAGTGTTGTTGTCGGCGTTTCCCACAGCTAAGTCTGGTTTCCCGTCGCCGTTGAAGTCGCCGATGCTGGTGGAAGCGGGACGATCGCCAGTAGCGAAGGTGACTTGGGTGGCGAAAGTGGGGCTGGTGGCTCCGGTGGCAGTGGTATTGAGCAGGATGGAGACGGTTTTGCTGTTCCAGTTCGCCACAGCTAAGTCTGGTTTCCCATCGCCGTTGATGTCGCCGATGCTGATGGATTCGGGGCTACTGCCAGTAGCGAAGGTAACTTGGGGGGCAAAAGTGGAGGTAGTGGCGTTGGTGGCGGTAGTATTGAGCAGGATCGAGGCGGTGTTGCTGTTGTAGTTCGCCACAGCTAAGTCTGGTTTCCCGTCGCCGTTGATGTCGCCGATGCTGACGGATCTGGGGTTAGTGCCAGTTGTGAAGTCTACTTTGGTGGCGAAGGTGGGGGTGGTGGCGAAGGTGGGGGTGGTGTTGAGGAAGATCGAGGCGCTGCTGCCGCCGTAATTCGCCGTTGCTAAGTCTGGTTTCCCGTCGGCGTTGATGTCGCCGATGCTGACGGATTCGGGGCCAGTGTCAGTAGGGAAGTCTACCTTGGGGGC
Source organism: Microcoleus sp. A003_D6 (assembly GCF_036702825.1). Classification (NCBI taxonomy): domain Bacteria; kingdom Bacillati; phylum Cyanobacteriota; class Cyanophyceae; order Oscillatoriales; family Microcoleaceae; genus Microcoleus; species Microcoleus sp. A003_D6. The sequence continues at coordinate 80,301 of NZ_JAUBWA010000005.1, forward strand.
GAAGCTGAGCACGCCGCTGTAGGTTTTGAGGGTGGTTTCTGTCAGAGCAAGTTTGGGCTTTTGGCTCGATGGGGGGATGAGTTGCGGAATGTCCCAGGTGCCACCAAGTTCCCAATTACCTGTAGGTTGGGAGTTAGCGGCGATGTTTGCGCCTGTGAGTTGGTGGAGTTGAGTCAGGAATTGCTGCCCGGATTTCCCGGCTGCTATGTTACAGCCATACAAGATGATGCTGGCGTTGGCTGTCAGGGCGTTTCGCCACTGTTGCAACTGTTGGCTGTAGTTTTCGATGTTGTTGCTGTTGAGTTCTGTCGTGCCTAAGTAAATCTTGCCGGGGCTACCGTGGGTGATGATGTGGAGGGTTTCGATGCCTTGATGCTGAGCGAGGATTGTGGTGATTTGCTCGATCGCATTTACCTTGTTTTTGAGAATGTAGGTGGCCGTATCTGGTTTGATGCCTTGGATTATGCGATCGCACTCGGGTATTGTGGGGTCAAGGATAACTATTTCTTTTTGTGCGTTGCTAGTGCAACCAACCAAGGGAAGAAAAAAATGTTTGTTGGGATTAATTTTAACTAGAGTTGTCATCTGCTTTTGGTTCCAGTAGATTGCGTTGGTGTTGAGCTGCAAAGGCTCTGTAGCCCGATTTGAGTTAGGAGGCGGTAATTCTACCAGGTGGCAGATGACACGCTAGATTTTTAACTACTAGAAATTTAGCAGGGTTCGAGTGTACTGTCAGTGGTTGAGCTTCTTCTTTACAAAACCTTTATATTTATGGGGTTATTTTAAAGAATTATAAAAAGTCGAAGTCGGGGCGAGTTTATGAGAGTATTGATTTTAGGCAATTATTGTAGGTAAAACCCGCCCCTTGTATATCTAAAGAGGTAGATTGGGATTTGACGTGTTCGTGGGGGCGGGTTTACGAGATTGTACGTTTTAGGCAATTATTGTCGGTAAAACCCGCCCATACGGGAATAAAGATTTTATAGATTCTAGGAATAATGACGATCGCACAAATTTCAACACAGCCCAAGAACATGATATTTTTGGCGATCGCGAGTTTCCATCTTGGTTAACTCAACAACAAATCAGCCTCGCTTGCACTACCTATCAAACCAACAGGTTAATGTTAATCGGTGCTGTGCCAGAAACCAACAGAATATCGGCATTTTGGCGAATATTCGATCGCGCAATGGGGCTTTACTGCACGTCGGAACGCCTTTATTTAAGTTCAAAATATCAACTCTGGCAATTAGATAATGTCTTAGAATCCGGGAAATTATACCAAGGATACGATAAATTATATATACCAAGAATCGGTTATACTACAGGAGATATCGACATTCACGATATCGCAGTCGATAAAAATAATCAAATCATTTTTATTAGCACTTTGTTTAATTGTATCGCTACTTTGAGCGATCGCCACAGTTGCAAACCTTTATGGAAACCAGTTTTTATCTCACAATATATAAATGAAGACCGCTGTCACCTCAACGGTTTGGCAATGGTAGCGGGGGAGGCGAAATATGTCACGGCGTCGAGTCAGTCGGATGTGGTTGATGGCTGGCGCGATCGCCGAAAAAATGGCGGTATAGTTATTGATATTGAATCCAATGATATCATTGCCACAGGATTGTCAATGCCGCACTCACCCCGCTGGTATCAAGACAAATTGTGGGTACTGAATTCGGGGCGGGGAGAATTTGGTTATGTGGATTTAGATACAGGGAAATTTGAGGCAATTACGTTTTGTCCGGGATATGTCCGAGGACTAGCATTTTGGCAAAATTGGGCCATTGTTGGACTCTCCAAACCCAGAGGCGGCGACAACACTTTTAGCGGCTTAGAATTGGATGAGTTGTTGGTAACAAAGGATGCTGAGCCTCGCTGTGGTATGATGGTGATTGATTTGACTACGGGGGCGATCGTTCACTGGTTGCGGTTTGAAGGAATTGTCACGGAACTCTATGATGTGCAGGTGATTCCTCAAGTACAAAAGCCTATGGCTGTAGGTTTTCAGACTGAAGAAATTGCTCAGTTAATTACTTTGGAACTTTAACCGCAGATGGTGGCGGATGTACGCGGATTAACGCAGATAAATAATGTTGACAGGATTTACCCACGGGTGTAAAAGAAAGTATTTAAGCGGGATTTGGTATTACTCAAAAATCGCCCCATCTAAGCTTGTTTTTCTTAAGTCTGTTCTCGCTAAGTTTGCACCTCTTAAGTCAGCACCGATCAAACAAGTATTGCTTAAATCTGCATAACTCATATCGGCACCTTTGAGATTAGCATCAGATAAATTTGCTCCTGATAAATTCGCCCTCACAAGTTGCGATTTACTCAAATTGCTGCCACTCAAATTTGCGGATTGCATCTGTGCGGTCATTAAGTTGGCTTTGCTTAAATTAGTGCCGCTGAGGTTAGCCAAATTCAATTTAGCATAACTCAAATCAATGTTTTCCAAGCAAAGTTCGCTCAACTGCGCGCATCGCAAGTTAGCATTAATAAAAAACCTGTCTCCAATCGCATAACGGCGCAGCAATTCGTCAACTTCGAGCCGAATTAAAACTGGTTCGCAAGTATTTTGGTAGCACCACGATGTCTCCAGCAAACTAGCGGCTGCTTCAATTGCTACCTTGTCGGATTTAGGTAGCACCAAACTATTGCATCCATCCCATTCACCGTTGAGCATGAATGCCATCTCAGAAGCTGCTGCAATTGAGTCGCACAGCAAAACGGTTTCTGGTTTGGGTTGCAGCCAATTCATTAAGGCGATCGAGCTTTTGTTTTTCACTGTTGATTCAGGGTTTGTGCGTCTTTCTTAATTATAGGTAAAAATATTGAAAACAGTATGCACAAATTCGCTGCGGCTTCAAAGAATGAATTAATTGTGTTTGGTGCAGCCAGACCAGGATACCGCGATGCAGAAGTTGCTCGGTGGATTGAATTTATGCAGGGGCATAATATCAAGCAAGTTTGCTGCTTGCTTGCTCAGACCCAACTCATCCGCTACACTGATTTACTGGGAACGTATCGGAACATCTTTGGGTGCGATCGAGTTTGCTGGGCGCCGATTGCAGATTTTGAATTGGTCGATCGCGATATTTTAATCGATCGCATATTGCCGTTCTTGGCATCTGCAAATAGCAAAGGCGAACGGGTGGTAGTTCACTGTTCTGGGGGGATCGGACGTACAGGGCAGGTTTTGGCTGCTTGGTTGGTCAGCGGGCGGGGATTGTCTGACAAACAGGCGATCGCAGCAGTAAAAAAAACTGGCAGAAATCCCTATGAAGCTGCGATCGCAGCTTGTTTGAAAGGTCGAAACCCCTGGCTCGTCGTTAAAGAACTTAATGCTCTCTTAGATGATTGTCGCCTTGCTGCGAGAAATAACACATAGCACTATAGCAATTTTTAATGTCTTGAAATGGGTAAGGTGCGCACTGCGCACCCTACGGTCAAAGTTCTGGGGATTAGTCTTAGATATAGCCGAAGGCAAAAGGCTGAGGGCATTCGTCAGAAATTAAGAAAAATTTAGAATTTGATAATTTTCCTTGTTTGTGAGTTTGAACCAACAAAATCTTTCTGACTAATGACTAATGACTAATGACTAATAACTAATGACTAACAACTAATGACTAACAACTAATCAGTTGTACTAACGTGGTCGATTCTCTCTAATTGCCAGAGAATTTGGTTGCCTTCGCGCCGCACGCGAGAAACAACCCAATTTCGCCAAACCCAGTTGTCTCCGCGACTGGTGACAGCGCTAGCATTTACATCCATCAAATCAGCCAGTTCAGAACTGGTAATCAAGTAGCCTTTAGTCGCAACCTCGTCGGCTATGTGCAAGGTTTCGATGAGGTTTCGGAGTTCCTGAACCCTCACCTCGCGGGGCAAGTTCTCCAGGGTATCGGCAGTTGAATCCATCATGGCAGCATTGGAGATGAGAAGGTCAGAAGTTATGACATAGGATTCTATCGTTTTGTTACCCGTTGCGTCCGTTTCTTCCAAAACAATTGTGTTTTCCGAACCAAGGGGCGCTGTCCCCGCGCCCGCGCCGGCAAAAGTGCCCGCCTTAGTTCCGTTTGCTTTTGGTTCCTGCTGTTGCAGTTCGGGGGTGAGATTGTGAGAGAATTTGCGGGCGATTTCATCGCACCTGTCGTTGTAGAAGTCGCCGGAGTGGCCGCGGACGTGTTCCCATTTGACTTGCTGGGAATTCAGCTTGTCTAGCAGGTGCCAGAGGTCTTGGTTGACGACATCTTTGCCCGTCGAGGTTTTCCAGCCTTTATTTTTCCAGCCTTGAATCCATTTGGTAATGCCGTTTTTAACGTATTCGCTGTCGGTGTAAAGGGTGACTGGTTCGGTTTGACCGGAATGGGCAAAAAATTCGAGGGCAGCGACCGCAGCCTGCATTTCCATGCGGTTGTTGGTGGTTTGGGGGTCTGCACCCCCAAGTTCGTGACACTTGCCGTCGGCGAAGCAAACTACTGCACCCCAGCCGCCGGGCCCCGGGTTGCCGGAACAAGCGCCGTCTGTGTAGAGGCTTTTGATTTTGGGACTTGTCATGAGCGAATTAATTGGTTATTTAGAGGTAAGTTGTTTGCAAGTGCCATAATTAAGGCAATTGAGATAGTTTTACTTGCTGCTATGAAAAATGCCCACTTAAAGATTAAAAAGGTCGCGCTATTTATTTGTCCGTTTTCTTTGTTAATTTTTAACACTTTCGCGCAAGCACAACCAATAGTGCCTGCTGCTGACGGTACGGGTACTGCTGTCACCCGCAGCGGCAACCGCTACGATATCAACGGTGGCAGTTTGTCGGGAGACGGGGCAAATCTTTTTCACAGTTTTAGCCAGTTCGGCTTGAATGAAGGTCAAATTGCTAATTTTTTGACTAATTCGGCTATTCAAAATATATTAGGTCGAATTTCTGGCGACGCTTCGCTAATTAACGGTTTAATTACTGTGACGGGCGGCAATTCTAATCTGTTTCTAATTAATCCTGCGGGGATTGTGTTTGGCCCGAACGCGAGTTTGAACGTGCCGGCGGCTTTTACTGCAACTACTGCTACTGGTGTCGGTTTTGGTTCTAATTGGTTTAATGCTGCGGGTACAAATAATTTTAGCACCTTGGTTGGTACGCCAAATGCTTTTTATTTTGGTGCGGGTGTACCGGGAAGTATTGTTAATGCTGGCAATTTAGCTGTGACTCCGGGGCAAAATTTGGCTTTGCTTGGCGGTACGGTTGTTAGTACGGGGCAGTTGTCGGCCCCTGGCGGGCAAATTACTGTGGCTGCTGTTGGGGGAGATAATGTTCTCCGCATCAGTCAACCGGGGCATTTGTTGAGTTTGGAAGTAGCAACGGGCGGGAATTTGGGGAATTCTCAACAGACTTTGAATCCTGTTTCTTTGCCGCAGTTGCTGACAGGTACGGGGCAAAATCAGGCGGCGGGTGTTGCGGTTGCTGGGGACGGTTCTGTGCGGCTTGTGGGTTCTGGTTTGCAGGTGAATTCTGGGGATGTGGCGATTGCTGCTAATGTGTCTGAGTTTCCGCAATTGAATGCGGGAAGTGCGAATTTACGGGCTGCGGGAAATCTCACGCTAGCGGGCACTAGGCTGCAAACTGCGGGGGATTTAAATTTGCAGGCCGGGGATGCGGTGCGGGTCAGGGACAGCGCCCAGAATCCGTTTTTGGCGCTCTCTGGGGGGAATTTAGACATTCGGGGCGATCGCGCGATCGACATTCTCACTCAAAATGCGATCGGCGGCTTGTCTCTTCCCGCGCAATTCCAAAGCGGCGGGAATTTGAGTTTAGTTAGCAACGGCGTTATTTCGGGGGATTCTCACTTTGCTTCGGGGGGCAATTTTTCGGTTCGGAATCTGTCTGGAATGCCGGGCAATTTTGTCAGTTTATTTGACCCGATTATCAGTTCGGAAAGAGATGTTTTGTTGGGAGATTATACGGGTGTTTCGCTGAAAGTGGAGGCGAAGGGGAGTATTTTTGGCGGGGATATTACAATTACCGGGCCCGATCTGGCATTGCCTGGTGAAAATGTGAATCCCGACGATCCCGATATTGCTATTTTAACCAGAAGTCCGGCTTTAATTCTGCGCGCTGGAGTGGCAAATTTGGCAAATCCGCTTAATATTTCTACTGAGGATGCAGCTTTCCCTTTGGCGCAGCTTTTTCCCAGAAGTCTGATTTCTGTTGAAAATATTTCGGCTGGCGGGCCTGTGATTTTGTCGGCAGCGGGAAATGTGGCAACTAGAGATATTAACGGCGGTCAAATTAGTCTCGAAAGCAGGGAAGGGGCTGTGATAGTTGGGGGCAGATTGATATCGGGATCGACGATTGATATTCAAGCTCTCAACAATATTATCTTGACAAGTGACATTTCTCGTGCTGATATCAACGGCAATATTACTCTGAATACGACAGGGGGTAATATAGTAACGGGTGCGATCGATACTGGGAATTCTGGGGCGATCGATCTGAGAGCTTCTGGTAATGTGAATTTTGGGAATTTGCAGGGATCTAAAGTTGATATTGTCAGTGACTCCGGGGAATTGGGAGTTTTGAGCGATCCGAATTTTATAGTCCCCAATACTGCCCCAGTCAATATTGCAGCAACTGAAAATATCAGTTTGACAGCTTCTAGGGGCTTAACGGTAGGCAATCTCAATGCTGCGACTGTAAGTGCTAGCAGCAATGGGAGTGTTAATACGGGTGCGATCGCTACTACCGGAGATGTCAGAATTTTAGCCCGACAGCTAATCAACACAGGGATAATAACTGTTAATCCTGTCGCCACAAATCCAGTTAATCAGATTCCCACAGTAAATCTGGATGCCCAAACTAATATTAATGTTGCATCGATTAACGCTGGCACTGGCACTATTGCTTTGAGAGCATCCAGCGATTTAACTACAGGGAGTTTGCAAGGGGGAGCAGTTGCAGTCAATAGCGATGGGGGAAATATTGCGATCGGCAATACTTCGTCAACAGGAAATGTGAATTTGACAGCTTCTGGCAATGTAAATTCAGGAAATTTGCAGGGAGTGGAAGTTTCTGTCAATAGTAATTCGGGAAGTATTCAAACTACAAATGCTACCGCTACAAATGTCAGTTTGACAGCATCTGGCGATGTCAATGCCGGAAATTTGGGGGGAGGTTCGGTTGATGTTAACAGCAGTTCGGGGAATGTTATCGTTGCTGACATTGAGACAGTAGGAAATATCAATTTTAGAGCGGCGCAAAACGTGACTGCGGGTAATTTGCGGGGATTTGGAGTTGATTTGACTAGCAGCAGCGGAAATGTCAGCACTGGCAATATTAATGCTGTGGAAGTTGTGGGAATTTTAGCTGGAGGGCAAATCAGAACTGGGGAAATAAATGTTAATCTTTTTGGAAGAGGTCGCAGTTCTACAGTAAATGTTAGCGCTCAAAATGATATTAGCATTGCATCGGTGATTGCTCCGGGCGGTAGGGTTGAGATCGCAACTCCGGGTTTAGTTCAAGTGACGGATACTTTTGACCAAAACGGCACTCCTGTTAGCATCTCGACTCTTGGCGGCACTCAACCCGGTACAGTTACGATCGCCCACGGCGGCGGCGATGTCAATCCGCCGACGGCTTTTGCGGTGGGAGATGCGACGGCTAACGGGACTGCTGGGGCGATCGCCAGTAATGCTTCGGGTACTATTACTCAGGGGCAATCTTTCATAAATTCTTACACTCAGGGCAATAGTGCGATCGTCACTACAAAT
>NZ_JAUBWA010000005.1:88170-107637 GCF_036702825.1 Microcoleus sp. A003_D6
CAACCAGGAATCATAAATCAACCAGGAATCATAAATCAACCAGGAATCATAAATCAACCAGGAATCATAAATCAACCAGGAATCATAAATCAACCCGATAGAAATTCGCTGCCGCCATCGCTAAGGGATAGATTTCCAGATCGAGCGCGATCGATTTTTCCCGAATTAAATGAACCCTTGAACCCCCAACAGTTGCAGAACCAAAACATAATATCGCGAGGTATTATAGAAAAACCCGGAGAAAGAATGCTTCCCGACAGAATGCAACATCTGGGAGGACTCAGAAATTTGATCAATCCATCTGCCATAAATTCGGTTTTTCAGTCAGCATTTCGCAGCGACATCGGCAGGAATTTGGAGAGCGGCCAAATATCGGCAGCTTTGTCTCTGCTGGACAAATCTTTCAGCCAAGAATTCCAGGAATATTTCAACCTAAAGATCGTAGACGAACAGATATCTCCAGAGGAAATCACAAGAAAATTAGCATCAGTGGGTAAAGAAACTGGCACGAAACCCAGCTTAATTTATCTGTTCTCGCAACCGGAAAAATTAAATTTAATGCTAATAACTTCTTGCGGTGAAGCGGTGCACAAAAGCGTGCCGTCAGCGAACCGGCAAGAACTGCTGAAAGTTGTAAATGAGTTCAGGGGTGAGATTACCAAACCGGGCGTGCGGGGTACTACGAGTTATCTACCATCTGCCCAACAGCTTTATAAGTGGATGATTGCGCCTTTAGAGGACAGTTTGAAAAAGTGCGAAACGGATACTATTTCCTTTGTGGTCGATCGGGGTTTGAGAGGTATGCCCTTTGCTGCTTTGCACGACGGACAGCAATTTTTGGTAGAAAAGTACAATCTCAGCTTAATGCCCAGCATCAATTTAACAGATAGTCGCTATGTCGATCTCAGAAATTCTCAAGTTTTAGCAATGGGTGCGTCGCAATTTTCCGAGTTGAAAGCTTTGCCGGCGGTTCCTGCTGAAATAGCGACTATTTCGCAACTGTGGCCGGGAATTAGTTTTCTGAATGAGGGTTTCACTTTGGACAATTTGAAGCGACAGCATCAAAGCCGACCTTTTGGGATTATTCACTTAGCTACTCACGGCGAATTTAGACCGGGGGCGCCGAGTAATTCTTTTATTCAGTTGTGGGATAGTCGATTGCGACTGGATCAATTGCAGGATTTGAGATTGAACGATCCGCCGGTGAATTTGTTAGTTTTAAGCGCTTGTCGGACTGCGGTAGGAGATGCACAGGCGGAGTTGGGTTTTGGGGGGTTGGCGTTGCAAGCGGGGGTGCAAACGGCTTTGGGGAGTTTGTGGTACGTGAGTGATGAAGGTACTTTGGGATTGATGAGCGAGTTTTACCAGCAGTTGAAGACGGCGCGAATTAAGGGGGCCGCGCTGCAACAAGCGCAAATTGCGATGTTGCGGGGAGATGTGCGTTTGGAGGGCGGCAGATTGCGGGGTTCGAGTCGGGGTGACGGGGTGGAGTTGCCGACTTCGCTGCAAGGGTTTGCCGATTTGAAGTTATCGCATCCTTATTATTGGTCGGCTTTTGTGATGATTGGTAGTCCTTGGTAAGGGAAATTTTTAACTTCATAGCGTATGGGCGGGGCGGGTTTATGAGATTATTAATCTCAGGCAATTATGGTTGGTAAAACCCGCGCCTACAGGAATTATATCTATTTTATCCCAGATTCAAACACCCATTTCAACAATTTTGTATGGCTGGGTTCACCGATGATATTGAAGATAACATACAATATCATAAACACGCCCCCACCCCGCCATAAAATCCTTATAAACAAACAACATCTAATTTGTGAGAGTTGAGTCAAACTCACACTAGGAAGTTTTATCAAACTTTATAATAGTTTAAAGATATGTTTTAGATTTTGAAAAACTCAATCAGCACAGATCCACAAGGACTCATCAGTTTAAACCTCGAACCCAAGTCAACAGAGTATCGCGTTCTCGTCAACGAAGCCGGACAAATTTTATTAGACCCAATAACCAACATACCCGATCGCGAGCAGTGGTTGCGGCAAAACTCCCAAGCATTAGCCTCAGTTAAGTGCGGCCTCGCACAAGCAGCTAAAGGTGAAGTACACGATTTGGGTGACTTTTCTGAGTATGCTGATTTGGAGATTGAAGAGGAATGAATTTTCGGATATAATTTTCTTCATCAGCTAGAGATAGTTTGGTTAATATTCAGGAATTAGACGCCAAAAAATACAATAAGAGACAGCCACAGAATGATTGATCCTATAATAAGCGAATAATGACCGAAAAATAATTTCAGTGTGCAGCCTATCTTATCTCTCTAAAATCTATCATAAAACTGACTGAGTATCTAAAATCTCTTTACATCACAACAGCGAAAAAACTCAAGGGGACAGACAGACGACAATTCATGGCATTCGTAGTCAAAGGTTTGGGAATAGGTGGACAGACCTTCTTCTGAAAAGGAGTTGGGATGGAATAGACGCACCATCCGTAAAGGGATGCAAGAATTGAAAAGTGGTCAGCCAATTATTGATGGTTTCCAGCGCAGTGGACGTAAGCGGGTTGAGACTTTCATTACCCAACTTATTGAATGATATTAAATTGTTAGCAGACCCACAAAGTCAAACTGACCCTAGCTTTAAGAGTACAGGATTATATACACGAATTACCGCCAGTGAAGTCCGTCGTCAACTAATAGAACAATTTGGTTATAGTGATGAAGAACTACCGACCGTAGAAACAATTCGACGACGATTGAATGACTTGGGCTATAGCTTAAAACGAGTTCTTAAAACTAAACCAATCAAGAAGATTCCAGAAACTGAAGCCATTTTTAAACAGGTAACACAAATTAATACAGAAGCTGACCATGACCCCAGGGGGAACGCATCTTATTGAACACTGTTCATCGGTGGTGAGTATATTTTAAGATAAATTCACCATTGTTAGAAGCTATAGACACACTTTGTAATGACTTTTAATAGAAAAGAGGAACTGATGATGATTTTTACTTGCTGCCATTTTTGAGACAATAAAAAGCTTACAACCACTGTTTGAAAGTTGTATAATAGTTAGTAATGAGTTGTTTACAATAATTTAGTTAACTGAAACAGCGAGAATTTTAGTCAAATAGTCATCATCCCACCCGGCTCGAAGTCGCTTATTCTTTGCTCCAGTTTTTGAAGTTTTTTCTTGATTCAAAAGATTGAGGGAAATGTGTCTAAGAATGGAAAAATTTTGCGGAGCATTGTCTTTTCCGATCCGACAATCATCTTCACGAAAACCTACATCTAATACCCAATGCAAAGAATTTTCGATCCCCCAATGACTGCGGACGGATTCACCAAACCTTTGAGCATTGTTTGGTAAACTACTAATGTAATAGCGAGTTTCAATGGTTGTTTTTCCTTCACTATTCGCACGGATTCTATCATCCCTATACTCTGAAGATTCTCCCATTTATTCTCGGGGTCAATTAGCTCTTTTATATTACTTAACATTAAGTGATTTCGGATTTCTAAGCGACCATGATTACTCTCTTTCTTGGTCGAATAAGCTGTGTAAAGCCATAATATTTGGGTAGTAATAAATATGTAGTGAAATTTAATTACAGTAATTGAATACATAGGATAATTTTATAACTCACACAATCAAGTTTTGTGATTTTAATTTTTCTTTACGCATTCGAATGTAGATTTAGTTACACTTATGCTATCATAAGTAGCTGTTGCTGGAATCCTTGATATCTGCCAATATTAATTTAGTCATATAATATGCTATCCTTACGACCAAATTGCCCTGATTGTGGTTCAAATCACACAGTTAAAAATGGTAGAATTCATAATAAAAAACCAAAATACAAATGTCAAAGTTGCGGCCCCCAATTTGTGGAAAATCCGACCAACAAAGTAATCAGCTCACAAACAAAAAATTTAATCGATCGACTTTTTTTGGAGAAGATATATGAGGCTGGTATAGCTAGAAGCACGGGTGTTTCTCAAAAATGGTTACAGGATTACGTAAATAATAAATATGCCTCAATCGAACGCACAGTAAAGGTTAAACATAAAAAAAAGTCAGATTGAATGTTGAATGTGATGAACTGTGGTCATTTGTAGATTGCAAACAAAATAAGCAATGGGTGTGGTTAGCAATGGATAGAGAAATCAGAGAAATTATTGGTGTTTATATTGGGGATCGCAGCGAAGAAGGAGCAAAACAATTATGGAATTCTCTCCCTCGTGTCTATCGACAATGTGCTGTTTGCTATACAGATTTTTGGGCTGCGTATGCTTGTATTTTTCCTTCGCTACGCCATCAGCCAGTTGGTAAAGACAGTGGAAAAACTAATCACATGGAAAGATTTAATAATACTTTGCGCCAACGTATTTCTCGTCTCGTAAGAAAGACTCTTTCATTTTCTAAAAAGTTAGAAAACCATATTGGTGCTATTTGGTATTTTATCCATCATTACAACTATGTTTTGAGCCAATGAATATCTAATCACTACATATTTATCACTGCCCAAGATAAAAAAATCAAAAGATTATCTTGATTTGGGATGGAGCGAGTTATCATAAATATGGCGAACTTAGAGAATTTTTATTAGAAGTAAATGGTGATAAAGAACCTGAGAATTGGTCAATTACTTGTATTTTATTTGCTCCCAATGCTCCCCAACAGAATCCCGTTGAAGATATTTGGTTACAAGCTAAAAATTTTTTAAAAAAGTATTGGTATTTATGCAGGTCTTTTAAGATTGTCAAATTTTTGGAGAGAGTTTTTTACTAACAAACATAAATTTGATTTCCCCAAAATACATCAATATACTTGCACACAGAAAATTATTTAGGAGCGCTCAATATCTAGAAAATCATTTAGGATTGCTATACATGGTTGATCGGACGGAATAAGGGTAACTTGAAAGAAGCTGCCCCTATTTTTTGCTACTGCACCAAATTAGAAGGTTATTGGCTAAGCTTGTGTAAAACCAACAGCCGCCATGACCGACTCGATCACCGACCAACTCCAAAAAGCTTCCAAAGGCTTGCTCTTCCTCAGCGAAACCGATGCCCCCTTTGAAGTCATTAACTGGCAGGCACAGGGAGAGCTAACCCCCGCAAAATTGCTGCAACTCACCGAACATCCACCCGATGCTCTCGTAGAACTGCGGACGGTTGACGAGTTCTTTGCGATCGCCACCGCAGAGGAAGCTTGGCACGATGAAGAGGAACGGGAAACAGTGCACCGTTTTCAGAACTTGGTTAGCACACTAAAGCAGAACCTCTCGCAGTTGCAGGTTTACCGAGTGGGTAGCGTTGAGATTGATGCCTACCTTGTCGGGGTGACTCCCGGTGGCGGATTGGCAGGGCTATCTACGAAATTGGTGGAGACTTGATTGCAACAGACAGGGCGAGCTCTGAATGTTTGTTAATCATTTCGTTATATAGCAAGCATAATTAGAGTCAGGAAAGGTTGTAATATGAGAACAGTCAGCAAAGTAATTAGTTAGTTTTTTTCTATTTACTTTTTTGTTATGCTAGGAACCTTTTTCTTCCTCTCTTACACAGAGAGCAAGCGATACCAGCTAGGTGCTAAGCTGTTCTGCATTTAAATTGTATGTTTAAAAAAAATCAAACTCTTGTGGGGAGTAGGGGTTGGGCGTCCCGCCCGCCCTGAATATACAATTTAAATGCGCGACAGCTTATAGTTTCCTCTATATTTAAAGGAAGCAGGGCTCAAACACACGCCGGGGCGCACGATATCGACCCACAGTTTGAGACATACGGCGGGAACGCTGGCGCTGCGAGCCGGGGCCCAACTGCGGCAAGTGCAGGACTTGTTGGGGCATAAAGACCCCCAGGACGAACTCTATTTATACTCACGTAGCGGAGCAGTGGGCAAATAATCCGGCTCTGAAATTGGGGATTACAATTGGGCAGTAAACGACCGGAGCTACTTTTGCCCTGTTTTTCCCACTTTACTCCCAGTTACCTAATGAATCGAAAAAACCCTGAAATAGGCGAGCAAATTGCCCAACGTATAGCCAGCTTGCCCAGCGATGACCTCCTAAAGCAAGCTCAGACACCAGCTCAGATAGAGGAATGGTACAAAGCCAGAAAAATCCAGCTTCTTCTGGCTGAGTGTTGGAGAGCAAAGTGGCTCGTTAAGAACTATTATCCAATTGAAGAAGTGCTATATCTTTAGGAAAATGCCAAAAAAGCAAAGATCGGATTTCAAAGTTTTAAAATTTCTAAACCCGAATCCACTACATTTTAACAGTTTTAACTTATTATTAATTCCCTCAACATTTGAGATTTGATGCCACCACAAATGAAGCGAGCGCCCACTCTCGTAGAGCCCGTCAATGAAGCGATCGCCCACCCACCCATCTACTATGTCAACCAAGCGATCGCACTTCATCGAACTCACGTTAAATTATATTTAAGTTGTAGGATCGAAACCGTAAAATTACTGAGGCAAAACTAAGATCAATCAATTACGATTATAAAAATTATAAACTTCATGCTGACAACCAGGAAAAAACCATGTTTATTGCAGGTTATGAATACTTAGAAAAAATTCACGATAGTTTAATAACCCTGGTTTATAGAGCGCGGAGAATTCTAGATCGTCAACCTGTTATTATTAAAATTCTTAAAAAGGCATATCCTTCCAGTCAAGATATTTATGTATTTAAACATCAGTATGAATTGACAAAAAACTTAGATTCAGAAGGCATTATCAAAGCTTATACCATAGAAAAATCTAACAATTATATAGCTATAGTTTTAGAAGATTTTGGTGGCGACTCACTGAAAAACTTTCTTCAAGCTGGTAAATTTATAGATTTATCTGTATTTTTGCAAATATCAATTGGATTAACTAAAGCTTTAGAAGAAGTACATAGAATAAATATTATACACAAAGATATCAAGCCAGATAACATCATTATTAACGAGCGAACATTAAAAGTAAAGATCGCAGATTTTTCAATTGCATCACTTCTGATGCAAGAAAAATATCTGGCCAGCAATCCCGATCGATTAGAAGGAACTTTGGCTTATATGTCCCCAGAGCAAACTGGTAGGATGAATCGGGCGATTGATTATCGTACTGACTTTTATTCTTTGGGTGTCACATTTTATGAAATGCTGACTAGACAGTTGCCATTTCAAACTACAGATGCGATGGAACTCGTTCACAGTCATATTGCCAAAATACCCGCTTTACCGCATGAACTAGATCCAACTATCCCGAAAGTAGTCTCTGATATCGTGATGAAATTATTAGCCAAAACTGCTGAGGATAGATATCAAAGTGCTTATGGAATTAAGGCAGATTTGGAAGCGTGTTTAACTCAACTACAAACCAATGGAAGAATTAAAAATTTCATTCTCGGTCAGCATGATGTTTTTGCTAAATTTCAAATACCCCAAAAGCTTTACGGTCGCGATCTAGAAATTGCTACCCTAAACGCTGCATTTGAAAGAATCAGTCAAGGTACAAGTGAGATGATACTTGTTTCCGGTTATTCAGGAATCGGCAAGACAGCCTTGATTAATGAAATAGATCGACAAATTGTGCGGCGAAAGGGTTATTTTACTTCTGGGAAATGCGATCAATTTAAACGCGGTATTCCTTATGCTGCACTAATTCAAGCTTTTCAGACCTTGATTCGACAGCTATTAACAGAAAGTGAAAAAACAATCCAAATCTGGAAAGAAAAATTATTAAAAGCTTTGGGTACAAATGGCAGAGTTATTATTGAAGTCATTCCTGAAGTCGAATTAATTATGGGGCAGCAACCCCCTATTCCTCAATTAGAATCTGGAGAATCACAAAATCGATTTTATTTAGTCTTTCAAAAATTTTTGGGTGTTTTTACCAGTAAAAAACATCCTTTAGTTCTTTTCATAGACGATTTACAGTGGGTTGATTCTGCCTCATTAAAATTACTCCAGCTACTAATGATGTCATTAGATAGTCAATACTTTTTGTTAATTGGAGCTTACCGAGATAACGAAGTGAACGAAACTCATTCATTGACGTTGCTTTTGAATGAAATTCAAAAAGCTGGAGTTAAAGTAAATCAGATCGATATACAACCTTTAAATACTGTTCAAGTTAATGAATTAATTGCAGACACGCTTCACTGCGAATTAGAAAGAGCCTTACCTTTAGCAGAAATAGTCTTTAATAAAACGGCTGGCAATCCATTTTTTGTAACTCAAATACTTAAAAGTTTTTACCAAGATAACCTACTTTCATTCGATCTAAATGCGGGTAATTGGCAGTGGGATATTCAGCAAATCAACCAAGTTAAAATTACGGATAATGTTGTTGAATTAATGGTTGACAAAATTGAACAACTTCCTAGTTTTACGCAAAATGTTTTAAAAGTGGCAGCTTGTATTGGTAATACATTTACATTAAACGATCTAGCAATAGTCAATGAAAAATCTTTATCATCTACAGCAACAGAGCTTTGGCAAGCACTTCAAGAAGATTTGATTTTCCCTTTAAGCGGTGCTTATAAAATTCCTCTAGCTGATGATTTAAATACACCATCAACATTAGTTGACGAGATCGAAAATCAAAGTAATTTCTCTCTAAATATTGAGTATAAATTTTTGCACGATCGCGTTCAACAAGCCGCTTATTATTTAATTCCAGCACAGCAAAAAAAAGAACTTCATTTAAAAGTCGGTCAACTCTTGCTAAAGAATACTCAAACAACAGAAATAGAAGAGAAAGTTTTTGATATTGTCAATCATTTAAATATCGCTATTGAGTTAATTGCCAATCAAAAAATCCCACACAATCTGGCTGAGTTAAATCTGTTTGCTGCTCGGAAAGCAAAGGCAGCAGCAGCTTATGAACTCGCGCAGGGATACTTAAATTTCGGTCTAGAACTACTTGCAGAAGATAGCTGGTATAGTAATTATAAATTAACTTTGTCGCTGTATATAGAGGCAGTAGAAGTAGAATATTTAAATGGTAACTTTGAAAATTCAACTCTGCTTGGGGATATTGTTTTAAAACAAGCTACTTCGCTTTTAGAAAAAGTCAAAACATACGAAATAAAAATTCAATTTTATATTTCTCTCAATCAGATGCAAGCAGCACTTGACACATCGTTGTTAGTGCTGGAAATGCTAGGAGAACCTTTAGTTGAAAAATTGCCTGAAGGATTAAATATCGGCAATTTAAGCAATCTACCAGAAATGGTCGATCCTTATAAACTTGCGGCAATGCGAATATTAGTTAAAGCGATAACACCTGCTTATGTAATGAATCCAGAGCTTTTGTCGCCGATCGTGTTTACGATGGTCAATATTTGTATTAAATATGGAAACTCATCACTATCTACTTTCGCTTATGCTTTTTATGGACTGCTCCTTTGTACTTCAATAGATAATATTGAAAGTGGGTATCAGTTCGGTGAAATAGGGATAAATATATTAGAAAAATTGAATGCAAAAGAAGTTAAAACTAAAGTATATGAATTATTTTATGCTCATATTAAAATTTGGGTAAGCCATGTCAGGGAAACCATAGAACCTTTACAAGAAGCTGTTCAATATGGTTTAGAGAGTGGCGATTTAGAGTATGCTGGTTACGCGGCTGTTTACACTTCAGTTTATCCATTTTTTGTAGGCGAGCATCTAAATGAAGTCTGTGCTAAACAAACTATTTACACAAACTTATTAGTTAATTTAAAACAAAATTACTTGAGCGTTTTTATTACAATTTGGCGACAATTAGTTTTGAAACTTTTAAATAAGACCGACAATGAATGTAGAGCGCTCGGTAATTTATTCGATGAAGAAGTAATGCTAGCTAGTTTTATTGAATCGAATAATGGTGCATTACTTTTTGCTACGTATCTTTCCAAATCAATATTTTTATATTTACTTCAAAATTACACAGAAGCAGTTAGTTATGCAAAGCTAGCCGAGCAATATTCTGGTTATTTGGCCGGTCTATTACATACAAGCGAACAAAATTTTTACTATTCTATGATTCTACTTGCACAATGTTCAACGATAGGAGAAATTGAGCGAGAGATAGACCTACAACAAGTGGAATTAAACCAAATAAAATTAAAAAAATGGTCGTTATATGCTCCCATGAATTACGAACACAAATATTATTTAGTAGAAGCAGAAAAGGCTAAAATTTTAGGGCATATACTGCCAGCAATGGAATATTACGATCTAGCAATTAAAGGAGCCAAAGAACAAGGTTATATTCACGAAGAAGCACTAGCAAATGAAAGAGCAGCAGAATTTTATCGCAGTCTTGGAAGAGAAAAGATAGTTCAAACATATTTAGTAGAGTCATACTATTGCTATGTTCGTTGGGGAGCAATAGCAAAGGTTAAAGATTTAGAATCAAGATACCCGCAATTACTATCTTTAACTTCCAATGAAACTTCTAGTCGAGAACTAACTGTTACGACAAGTTCTTCAAGCTTCGGAACTAAAGCCGATGTTTTAGACTTAGCAACTATAATCAAAGCATCGCAAGCTCTTGCTGGCGAAATTGTACTTGATAAATTTTTGGATAAATTGCTAAAAGTTTTAATGGAAAATGCAGGCGCTCAAACTAGCTGCCTTGTTTTAGAAACCAATGGTATTTTAACGCTCAAAGCAACTGGTACTGTAGAACAAGAACAAATAACTTTGTGGACATCGATATCTATAGAAAACAGTCCAAATTTACCAGTTTCTTTAATAAATTACGTAGCTAGGACAAAAGAAAATATTGTTTTAAATAATGCAGCAAAAGAGGGAATATTTGTCAAAGACTCGTATATTATTAAAGCTCAAGTTAAATCCATTTTATGTGCTCCAGTTATTAATCAAAATAAACTAATTGGCATAATTTATTTAGAGAATAATTTAACCGTTGGGGTATTTACACCTGCTCGTTTAGAAATCGTTAAAATCCTTTCGACGCAAATAGTTATTTCCTTAGAAAATGCTTTGCTTTATAAAAATTTAGAAGAATACAGCCGCACGCTAGAAGAAAAGGTGAGAGAGCGCACATTTGAACTAAGCGAAAAAAATGATAAATTAAAAGATCAAGCAATTAAATTACAAAAAGCTTTGGATGAACTAAAACAAGCTCAAGCACAACTTATCCAAACTGAAAAAATGTCTAGTTTGGGACAATTAGTTGCTGGTGTTGCTCACGAAATAAACAATCCAGTCAACTTTATTTATGGTAATTTAAGCCACGCTAGCGAATATAGCGAACAATTATTACATTTAATTGCTCTCTACCAAGACAGCAATCCTAGTCCTCAACCAGAAATTCAAAATTATATTGAAGAAATTGAGTTGGAATACTTATTGGAAGATTTACCTAAATTGTTTTCTTCAATGCAACTGGGAGCAACCCGTATTCGCGAAATCGTTTTGTCACTCAGAAGTTTTTCTCGTTTAGATGAAGCAGATATGAAATCAGTAGATATCCATGAGGGTATTGAAAGTACGCTGCTAATTTTGCGAAACCGTTTGAATAAAAAGGCAGATAATTCAGCAATTCAAGTAATTAAAAAATATGGTAAACTGCCATTAGTAGAGTGTTACCCAGGTCAATTAAACCAAGTATTTATAAACATTATTGCTAATGCTATGGATGCGTTAGATCAGCGCGATCGCCATCGGTCACAAACACAGATGAAGGAAAATTCTAGCACGATTCTTATCGTAACTGAAGTAATAGATCGCGATTGGATAAGAATACGGATTGCTGACAATGGAACTGGCGTAACAGAAGAAGTGCGTACTAAACTATTTGACCCATTCTTCACAACCAAACCCGTTGGTTCTGGTACGGGTTTGGGGTTGTCTATTAGTTATCAAATTGTGGTTGAAAAACATGGCGGACAACTGAACTGCATTTCAGCACCAGGTCAAGGTGCGGAGTTCATAATTGAGATTCCCGTAAATCAGCAAAATCGCCAAAAGTCAAGCTCCCTAGTGTAGATTTTATTTGGTTGATTCTGAAGGTAGTAAATAATTTTGGATCGCTCCTAAATTTTTGTGATTTTTTTCAATTTGGAGTAACCTATATTTAGTAGCAGCGATCCAAAAAATAGCGGACAGAAGATTAAGCTTTAAACTTAGCTCGAACCTGTCAAGCTTTTCGCTAAACACAAAGGCTTTTAATTGAGCATTGCTTCAGAGTAAAAGTTCTAGATAATCGCTTCTTACAATCAGTCACTTAGTATAATTACTTAGAGGAAGCATCAAATGGCCGATCATTTGAAAGGTGGAGCTATTCATCAACTGTTTGAATCTCAAGTGGAGCGTACACCGGATGCTGTGGCGGTGGTTTTTGAAGAACAACAATTAACTTACCGATATCTGAATGTAAAAGCGAATCAGTTGGCGCATTACCTGCGATCGCTCGAAGTAAAGCCAGAAGTGTTAGTAGGTATTTGCGTCGAACGTTCCTTTGACATGATTGTGGGAATCTTGGGAATTCTCAAAGCCGGTGGTGCTTATGTTCCTCTCGACCCAACCTATCCACACGAGCGCTTGGCCTTCATGTTAGAAGACTCCTCAGTGCCAGTGCTGCTGACTCAGGCGCGGTTGGTGAAATCTCTTCCCAAACATCAAGCACGTATCGTTTGCCTAGATACAGATTGGGAAATTATTGAGCGACAGAGCGAGGCAAATTTAATCAGTGAGGTGAAGCTCGATAACCTTGCTTATGTCATTTACACCTCGGGCTCTACTGGTAAGCCCAAGGGAGTGGCTATCGAGCATCGCAATGCAGTTGCTCTGTTGGATTGGGCAAAACAAGTCTTTAATCCAGACGATCTTGCTGGAGTTTTGGCTTCAACCTCTATTTGCTTTGATCTGTCAGTCTTCGAGCTGTTTGTTCCCCTAAGCTGGGGTGGCAAAGTCATTCTGGCAGAGAACGCATTGCATTTGCCCGCATTGTCCGCCGCTCTAGATGTCACTCTGATCAATACAGTTCCCTCTGCGATCGCTGAGTTATTGAGAATGGACGGCATACCTTCTTCTGTCCGCACCGTCAACCTGGCGGGTGAACCCCTTCCCAATAAACTCGTACAGCAGGTGTATGAACACAACACAGTGCAAAAGGTCTTCAACCTTTATGGTCCTTCCGAAGACACCACCTATTCCACATATACTTTAGTGAAAAAAGGGGGTAACGAGCCACCCCCCATCGGTCGGCCCATTGCCAACACGCAGGTCTATATTCTAGATGCCCAAAAACAGCTTGTCCCGATCGGTGTTCCCGGAGAGCTATACATTGGCGGTGCTGGTTTAGCACGGGGCTACCTCAACCGACCCGAACTAACTGCCGATTGCTTTATTCCCAACCCCTTTAGCAACGAATCAGGTTCTCGCCTCTATAAAACTGGTGACTTAGCCCGTTACTTACCTGACGGCAATATCGAATTTTTGGGTCGCATCGATCATCAAGTAAAAATTCGCGGATTCCGCATCGAACTGGGAGAAATTGAAGCATCACTGCGACAACATCCTGACGTGCGAGAAGCCGTTGCGATCGCACGCGAAGACGTACCGGGTGACAAGCGTTTAGTCGCCTACATCGTATCTACTCTCATACCGGAACGGATACCTTATAAAAGTCCTTGCCTAGTTGAAGTTGAGGGGAATCGTACTATAGAAGTAACCACCGACGACATTTCAATAGGTGGTATTAGCTTAGTAGGAATGACAGAAGTTTTAGAGCGTGGTAGTCGCGTCCGCCTGCGCCTACAGCTACCAGAAAATTCTCAATTTTTGTGGACAGAATGTAAAGTAGCATGGCAAGAAGAACAGCGAATCGGGATTCAGTTCTATCTAACGTCAACGCAGCAAATTACCATCCAAGCCAGTTTAGATGATCTCCTGGAAAAACAGAAGCTTTTGAAAGTTTTGCAACGCACCGTTAGCCGTAACCTCCGCAACTTCTTGAAACAGAAGTTGCCTGAATACATGGTGCCTTCTCACTTTGTCATCCTGAAAGAATTGCCGCTAACTCCTAACGGAAAACTCGATCGCAAAGCGCTACCTTCACCGAAAAAAATCAGAAATGAACTGACAAATAGCAATATTGACTCTGTAACCGAGATTGTAGATACCCCAGATGTTTTAGAACTGGAACGAGAGCTTGAGTTAATGCCTTTCGTTCCTCCTCGCACTCCGGTTGAAGAAGTGTTAGCAAGAATTTGGGCGGAAATTTTAGGTTTAGAGCGAGTTGGGATTCATGACAATTTTTGGGAATGCGGAGGAGACTCGTTACTAGCTACTCAAGTTATCTCTCGCATCCGAAATACGCTTGAAATAGAATTATCCTTGCGTTCTTTGTTTGAAGCACCCACAATAGGCGAATTATGTCAGCAAATTGAAATAGAACTTCAAACAAACTCAAGGTTGCAACTTTCCCCTATTCAAACGATTGACCGCAACCAGAATTTGCCTCTCTCTTTTGGCGAACAACAGATGTGGTTTTTGGCGCAAGTGGAACCGGGTAATCCTTTTTATAACGAACACTTTACGATTTATTTACCTAGTTCGCTCGATCGATTAGCATTAGAACAAAGTTTCAACAAAATTATCGAACGCCACGAAATTCTGCGAACCAACTTTTCTGTCGTCGATGGGCAACCAATTCGGATCGTTAAGCCAAGTTTCTATTTACCTCTGCCATTAATTAACCTTCAAGAAATAGCGTCAGAAAGCGATCGCGAAACAGAAGCTTTGCGGCTAGTAACAGAAAAGGCACGGCAACCTTTTAACCTCACCTCTGATTTGTTGTTACGAGCTACTTTGATCCAGCTTGGCGACACGGATTATAGACTATACGTGACAGTACATCATATTATTTTGGATGCTGTTTCTATATACAGCGTGCTATTTCCCGAACTGGTGAAAATCTACGAAGCTATTTGCGATCGCAAACCCTCCTCTCTACCAGAATTACCCATTCAATATGCCGACTTTGCCTACTGGCAGCGGCAACAATTACAAGTAGAATTACTGAAGCCACAGCTAGCTTACTGGAAGCAGCAATTGGCAGATTTGCCCCCGCTAAATCTCCCCACCGATCGTCCAATACCACCACTTCAAAGGTTTCGGGGTGCAATGCAAACTTTGGCACTCTCTAAGAGTTTAACTGAGGCTTTAAAAACTCTGTCCCTTCAGGAGGATGTTACTTTATTCATGACATTAATGGCGGTATTCAAACTCTTGCTTTACCGCTATTCGGGACAAGAAGATATTGCTGTAGCCACTGTCACCGCTGGGCGCAACCGCTCGGAGATTGAAGGATTGATTGGGTACTTTCTCAATACCCTGATCCTGCGTACTGACCTTTCTGGTTTTCCCAGTTTCCGACAGTTACTTTCCAGGGAACGAGAAGTAGCTTTAGGAGCTTATACTTACCAAGACTTGCCATTTGAGAAACTGGTGGCAGAACTTCAACCAGAAAGAAAGTTGGGTCAAAATCCGTTATTTCAGGTGCTGTTTATTTTAGAACCACCAATTGTAACCTTGGATTCTAAGGATTGGCAAGTCAGCCAGATGGACATTCATATCGGTACATCGAAGTGCGATTTGTTTCTCCAACTTGAAGAAAAACCGGAAGGAATTATCGGTCGTTTTGAGTACGATACCGATTTATTTGATGCCGCTACTATCTCCCGGATGGTTGGACATTTTCTCACTTTGTTGGAAAGTATTGTTGTCAATCCAGACCAGTCCATCTCGAAGTTGTTTTTGTTAACAATTGGCGAACGACAGCAGTTAATGAACTGGAATACTACTGAGGCAAATTATTCGCTAAATAAGTGCATTCACCAGTTATTTGAAGATCGAGTAGAGCAAAATCCCGATGCGGTAGCAGTAATATTTGAAGGGCAACAACTCACCTATCAGGAGTTGAATCAAAGGGCAAATCAATTAGCGCATCATTTACGATCGCTAGGCCTTGTGCCAGATACAGTAGTTGGTATCTGCGTAGAGCGATCGCTGGAAATGGCGATCGGACTTCTGGGCATCCTAAAAGCAGGTGCGGCTTACTTACCTCTCGACCCGGCTTATCCGCAAGAACGGATCGCTTATATGCTGGAAAATGCCCAAGTTCCAGTAGTGCTAACTCAGGCAAGTTTATTGCCGCCACTGTTAGAGTATGGGGTACCAGCAATCTGTTTAGATCGGGGCTGGAAATCGATCGCCCAACGCCCGCAAGATAACCCCTCCACAGCCGTATTACCTGACCATTTAGCGTATGTTATCTATACATCAGGTTCTACAGGCAAACCTAAAGGGGTGGCAATGAGTCACCGTCCTCTAGTGAATCTGATCGATTGGCAATTACAAAATTTCGCTTTTCCTGCTACTAAAACCCTCCAATTTGCCCCAATTAGTTTTGATGTTTCTTTTCAGGAGTGTTTTTCCAGTTGGTGTTATGGCGGCACTTTGGTGTTAATTTCAGACATTATTCGCAAAGATGCAGTAGCTTTATTGCAACTTCTCCAAGATGAAGCGATCGAACGTTTATTTCTTCCTTTTATTGCCCTTCAGCATCTAGCTGAGGTTGCTGAAGAAGGAGGAGTATTACCTGTTAATTTGCGAGAAATTATTACGGCTGGCGAACAGTTACAAATTAGTAGAGCGATCGTTAATTGGTTGAGTCAGCTAAAAGATTGCACTTTACACAATCAATATGGCCCTTCTGAAAGTCATGTCGTAACGGCATTTACTCTCACTGGTTCGCCTGAAAACTGGCCTAAATTGCCCTCGATCGGTCGTCCTATTGCCAATGCTCAAATCCACATCCTCGATTCACAATTACAACCAGTACCTATTGGTATTCCAGGAGAAATTTACATCGGTGGTGTTAGTTTAGCCAATGGTTATATCAACCGACCAGATTTAACTGCCCAACGGTTTATTGCTAACCCATTACTAAATAGTAATGAGTTATTAGTTTTGAACTCTGAATTAGAAGAAAACTCAAAATTCAAAATTCAAAATTCAAAACTGTACAAAACTGGCGATCTTGCCCGCTATTTACCAGATGGTAACATCGAGTATATGGGTCGAATTGACGACCAAGTAAAGATTCGCGGTTTTCGCATTGAGTTAGGAGAGATTGAGACTGCATTGGGGCAACATCCAAATGTATTGGGAGCTGTTGTTGTAGTTAGGGAAGATATACCGGGCGACAAGCGTTTAGTTGCTTATGTAGTTGTCTCCAAAGACTTAGAATCTTCTACCAAAGAACTGCGGCAATTTTTACAAGAAAAGTTGCCTGAATACATGATACCTAGCGCTTTTGTGTTTTTAGAAGCACTACCTTTAACACCTTCTGGAAAAGTAAATCGACGATTATTACCAGCCCCAGAAGGAACTAGACAAGAACTGGAAACAACATTTGTTGCACCTCGTAATCCTGTAGAAGAAAAGTTAGCCGAAATTTGGAAAAAGATTCTTGGTATAGATCGAGTTGGCATTTACGATCGCTTTTTCGATTTGGGCGGCCATTCTTTAAAAGTTACTCAGTTAATGTTTAAAGTGAGAGATGCTTTTCAGGTAGAAGTATCGCTGCGACAATTCTTTGAAGTACCGACTATTGCTGGAATTGCGGATGCGATCGCTCTCGCTAGTCAGACAGATTCCACTTCTACATCACTACAAGAAGAAATTATCGATCTGAATGCGGAAGCAATCCTAGATCCTACCATTTCTCCTGAAAATATTAATTTTGAATGGGTTAAAGAACCATCCCATATCTTATTAACAGGAGCAACTGGATTTCTCGGTACTCACTTACTTAATGAATTACTAAACCAAACGCAGGCAAATATTTATTGTCTGGTAAGAGCATCCAATCTCGAACAAGGTATTGAGAAAATCCAAAAAAGTCTAGAACGCTACTTACTTTATAACCAACCTATCAGCAACCGTATCATCCCAATTTTAGGAGATTTATCTCAACCGTTCTTAGGACTTACATCAAATGAATTTTACACATTGGCAAATGAAATTGATGTAATTTACCATAATGGTGCATCAACAAATCTGATTTATCCATACTCTGAATTGAAAGCGGTAAACGTTCTCAGTACGCAGGAAGTTTTGAGATTAGCCTGCATTATAAAAGTAAAACCCGTGCATTTCGTTTCTACCATTGGCGTATTTTGCTCGGATAGTTACAAGGGATTTACAGTAGTTCGAGAACAAGACGAACTACCTGATAGTGAAAGTCTTTCTGAAGGTTACGATCGAAGTAAATGGGTAGCTGAAAAATTAGCTATGACTGCCTATTCTAGAGGGCTACCCGTTTATATTTATAGACCGGGATTCATCTCAGGAGACAGCCAAACGGGTATTTGCAATACTGCCGATCTGCTCCGCAGAATGCTTAAAAGCTGCATTCAAATGGGAAAAACACCTGATTTAGACATCATGATAGACATGACTCCTGTGGATTACGTTAGCCAAGCGATCGTTCATTTATCCAAGCAAAAAGAATTAGCGGGGAAAGCTTTCCATTTAGTTAATCCCCATCCCATTGCTTGGAATCAGCTTTGCGATTTCATTGGCTCTTTTGGCTGCTCACTCGAACGCATTCCTTACAAACAGTGGCATTTTGAGTTATTAAAATCAGTTGAAAATTCACCAGAAAATGCTTTGCATCCACTGGTCAGCCTTTTCTCTGATGAAGCCGCACCTTTACAGACAATCACAAGTCTTTGCTTTGATTCTCAGAATGCGATCGATGGTTTAGTTGGTAGCTGCATTAGCTGTCCACCTATAGATGAAAGATTGTTAAATACTTACTTATCGTACTTACTGAAGTTTAGACTAACCGCGCCTTATACCAATTAATTCTCTAAATGCCGACTACAGATAACGCCTCGGGAGCATCCCGGTTTTGTAAAAGTGCTATCCAGAGAGGATAATAGGTAGAGCGTCAACAGAAGCGTGATACCATTTTTCTAAAGATGTGCTAGAGATAAAGAATGTAATATCCCTGGGGGGTAACAACCAGCCGGAAACCCAGAACTCGTAGGGATTGAGCCAATGTGTGGTTAAAAAAGATAGGCAGCAGAATTGTGAAACGCTTGCCTATCCAAAAAATAATGATACCAACATTCTACCTTACTCATTTACAAAAACAACTGACACCAGTTCAGTTTGGGCTGATGATAATGTTGTTAAACTTAGGAATGAAAATTTGGTAGTCCTATTTAGGTAAGGATAGACATAGCTCTTTTCCTGTAAGGCTTTCAGAGCTTGGAGCCAACCTTACAGAGCTGAAGTATCCTGGCTTTTTTAATGCATTTGCAGCTACAAAGCCAAGACATTAACGAAATAATGGCTCTCCTGAGTTTATGGTGTAAAATGTACCTACTAATACATTTACCGTTATGAGCTTCCATCTAGACTATCTATTAGC
>NZ_JAUBWA010000006.1:0-34084 GCF_036702825.1 Microcoleus sp. A003_D6
GATGCCCATTCCACAAGAAAAAAAAATTTGTGGGATGGGCCGGAGAGCCCGTCCTAGTTATTTTTGCAAGAGGTCTAATAGCTGTATGCAGCAATACCCAAATATCCGCCACCCGATCGCAATTAGTTTAGGTACGGTTGCCGGCGCTTTAAATCGGTATTATATCACCTTCTGATTTGGCAACCGTTTCGGTACAAATTTTCTTTACAGAACTTTTTTTATTAACGTTGGCTGTGGGATTTTTTATCACCCTCGCTTTTGAACGAGTGCCGACTATTCCGTCGGAAGTGCGGTTAATGGTAGCAACGGGCTTTTTGGGAGCTTATACTACTTTTTCAACTTACGGTTTAGAGACGAATGTCTTGTGGCGCGATCGATCTTACAGCATCGCTGCTTTTTACTGGGCTGGCAGTGCCATACTCGGAGCAATCGCCGTTCAGCTAGGCATCATTTTAGCACGAATTGGCAAATAGATAAAATCGGTTTGTGCAAATAATACCAGTTATAAAAAATGATGAAACTGTAGGCAAACTCCCAACCCATACAGCATCAGTCAGTCGATTTTAGATCGGGGTTGCGGACAATAACAATGACATCTTTTGAACACAAGTTCCCTTAACCTAATACAGGGAGAACTTTTAACGGGGTTGCCACCCTGTCAGGTTTAAGTGTAATGATGTTTACTGCATGGTGTTTTCCGGCGGAGGGCTAAAGTCTTCAAGCTGTTTCCCTATTTTGTTTTCAGTTTACTCTTTATCGGTTAATCTCACGTTTAATAAATAATGCTTCTTGCGATCGGATATCGCTGTTCTCAAAAGAACAGTTAATGATTTAAACAGCTTTTGGTGCGTTTATTCTCGTACATAAGTCGATCGGCCTTTGCCACCAATTGTTCTAATGAAAAGTCATTATTGAAATCCCCAGCCTGCACCCCTAGACTTATTGATAGTAGATAGGCTCGATCGTGCTGTCGATTAAAGCTATCAATATTAGCTTGCAGCCGATTATAAAAATTATATGAATTTTCCGAAAAAGTAGGAACAAATAAACCAAATTCATCTCCTCCCAGTCGAGCCACAATATCTGAATCACGAAAAGTTTGCTTCAATATTTGAGCGGAGTCAACGATTACTCTGTCTCCCATTTCGTGTCCGAAAGTGTCGTTAATCTTTTTCAAACCATCTAAGTCAGCAAATAAAACATAGTAGCTGGTTTGCGTGCGGCGAGCAATTTTTAGTTGTTGATCTGCTAGTAAAAAGAAGCCCCGTCGGTTATATAATCCAGTTAATTCATCCGTCAGGGATAGCTGCCTTACTTCTGCCTCTGCCCTCAGACGTTCCTGGATTTCCTGTTCTAAACGTTGATTTTGTTCGATCAGTTGTTGGTGTTGCTGTTGAATGA
Organism: Microcoleus sp. A003_D6; assembly: GCF_036702825.1. Taxonomy (NCBI): domain Bacteria; kingdom Bacillati; phylum Cyanobacteriota; class Cyanophyceae; order Oscillatoriales; family Microcoleaceae; genus Microcoleus; species Microcoleus sp. A003_D6. The sequence goes on from NZ_JAUBWA010000006.1 coordinate 1,402, forward strand.
GTAATTGATTCTTTACCCTGAGCAGCACTTCCTGCTCTTGAAAAGGTTTAGTGATGTAATCTACACCACCCAATTCAAACGCCCGTACCTTGTCTTCGAGTCGTTCGAGCGCACTGATAAAAACAATCGGAATCAGAGCAGTTGTTTCAGATGCTTTCAACTGTTGGCAAACTTCGTACCCATTCATTTCAGGCATATTAATGTCAAGTAAAATCAGATCCGGAGAGTTGCGGCGAACACCTTCGAGAGCCATTCTACCGTTGAGCGATTTGCGAACAATATAGCCCTGTGACTCTAGGATTTTGGCTAACAACCGCAAATTGTCTGGGGTATCGTCCACGATCAGAATATTCGTTTGGGCAGCAAGTTTAAGTAAAGTCGCCATAATCTTCTTTCTAAAATTGGGTGAGAGTTGCGATCGCTTCCAACTGGAAGTTATCGACCAGCGATATCATTGCCTCAATGATATCTTGTTTCTCCTTGGGAATTTGAGCTATGAGTTGATAGAGCTTGCGATCGCCCAGATCGAGTGCTGCTTCATGGACTTCTGCAATCCATGCGATAGGCATAGTTTTCAAATCTTCTGTAGTCAAGGTCTTTGGTAGTAAAACAGATGACTCTCCGAGAACTTTTTTAGCGTAGCAGTAGCGGACACCCAAGTGAAAAGCTATTTTGTCGAAAAGTGTGGCTTCACTAAACGGCTTGGTAATGTAGTCATCGCAACCGGCTTGCAGACTGGCGCTGCGATCGTCTTCAAAAGCTAATGCAGTGAGAGCAATGATGCTGGTGATTTTTCCTTTGTCATTTATCTTATGCTCAGAGTTGTCTGCTGATGGCGACTGACTAATGACTAATGACTCTTGCGATCGAATCTGCCTCGCCGCTTCACAACCATCCATGACAGGCATTTGAATGTCCATCAAAATCAGGTCTGGATGCCATACTTGCCAGCGGGCGATCGCCTGTGTCCCATTTTCAACCGCACACACCTCAAACCCAACTGAATCCAGCAGTGTCACCAGCAATTGCCGATTTTCTGGAACGTCTTCTGCGACTAGAATTCGGTACATCGGTTGCCCTAATTCCAGCCCGATAACGAGATCGGCTTCAGCTTCTTCTAAATCAAGGGACTCCGGTAGATCCAAAATAACTTCGCAGGTAAAAGTCGATCCTTGATTCAGGTTGCTTCGGACAGTGATATCCCCTCCCGTCAGACGAGCAAACTGACGGCTGATAGACAGTCCTAAACCCGTTCCCTTTGCATGACGACCGCAATCGGTTTGCATGAAAGCTTCAAAAATAGATTCTAAATCTGAGGGCGCAATACCAGATCCGGTATCCTCAACCTCAAAATGCAGGGTAATTGTTTTTTTAATATCGGATAGATTATAGGGAACAGAAATAGGCAGCGTCAAACTGGTTGGGTGGATGTTTTCTTCGCCTTCGCTTAGCGTTCCAGATGGCATACCGTCTGATGAAAAAGCTCGTCCCCGCAGCGCAATCTTTCCTGTGGTTGTAAATTTGATCGCATTCCCTAGCAGATTAATCAAAATTTGGCGAACTTTGGCTTCATCACCGCAGACATAGCGCGGCACAGTAGCATCCCACTCACTAATCAGATTCAAACCTTTTTCAGAAGCTTTGAGGACGAACATATCGTTAATATAAAAAAGCAGCCGATGCAAATCAAAACAACTTGAATTCAGTACCAATTGGCCGGCTTCAATTCTGGACATTTCCAAAACGTCATTGATTAATGCTAGCAGGTGTTCTCCACTGCGATTAATGATACCTAAATGCTCTTGAAATTCGGATGGAATATTAGGACTGCGGTTCATAAGCTGGGTAAATCCCAGAATAGCATTCAGCGGCGTTCTGAGTTCGTGGCTCATCTTGGCAAGAAACTGGCTTTTAGCGCGGTTAGCGATCGCAGCCCGCTCTGCGGCTTGTTCTAGGGCAGCTTGTGAAAACTCCAGCACTGCCAGCATGAGGATGTTTCTCATTTCGGCGGCTGCTTCTAACTCCACCACCTGCCAAGGATAAGACATTTCCCGCACTGTCTGCCTCCACAGTTCAAACGACTTCCGGGGACACAAGTGCATTGCTCCAATTTCATCGACTGTGAGGGCATCCTGTGGATTACCTGCCCAGTTTACGGTTTGAATTTGTTCGGGTCGGAACCAAAGAATGTGGTATGACTTTTCTTTGACATAGCTCAGCAAGATTGAGATTGCTAAAACACCGCTGGCTTGGTCTTTGAATTGCTTCGCTTGGGGATACAACTGATAGAGAGAAGCTGTTGCAAACACTCGTTCCTGGTTGTGTTGCGCCAACCACTTTACAAACTCCTCTATCTCTGATTCAGATGGTGTTTGACCCACCAGTGTCAGACGACCGTCAAGCAGGATGGCTGCGCCTTGAGCGTGAACCAAATTTAGCAGTTCAGAGGCATTTCGAGTCAATACCTGTTCGATAAAATTGGACTCTCGCTGGAATGCCTGCTGAAGTTGATCGTGAATAGTTTTTACTTGCTTTCGGTAAACATTCAATTCTCGTTCTTGCTGATGCACCAGTTCTATCGAGGCAAATTGTCCTAAAAATTCACAACTTTTGCGCGTTTCGTAATTCACCAATCGCGGGCTGTAATGGTGACAAGCAATTAATCCCCAGAGACGCCGATCGTCAATTAACGAAATTGTCAGCGACCCGGCGACTCCCATATTCTGCAAATATTCGATGTGGTAGGGAGAGACTCCCCGTAACACACAATCACTCAGATCCAGGGGTGTATTGGTGAGGGGATTGTTAGTAGGAATTAGGCGGGCAGGTGTGTAATTGATATCTGGAATTTGGCGCACCCAGTTGCGGTAAAACAATTTGCGGGCGGGTACGGGAATATCGATCGCCGGATAATGCAATCCCAGATAACTTTCTAAATGGCTTTCTTTTTCTTCTCCAATCACCACCCCATGATCGTCGGCTTCAAAGCGGTAGATCATGACGCGATCGAACCCGGTCATCGCTTTCACTTCTTTGGCAAGGGTTTGAGCTAAATCGGAAAGGTTGGTTGCGCTGCGAAGTTTGAGGATGGCAGCTTGGAGGCGATGATAGAAGTGGACTGAATGAGTTTTGTTCGTGGTAAGTTGGGGTTCGAGTTCCAGAATTAACCTATCTGCTGTCCGATGCAGCGTGCTTCTAAAAATCTGAGTTTTCCGACCCCGATCTGCCTGGGCACTTCTCCGGTGTGTTTTTAGCTCAAACGGATTATGAATTTCTAGGTTATTTTCGCTCAGATATTCGGCAATTCGTTGCACTTGAGCGCGGGAAAATAATCGCTGTAAGGGCTGACCCAGCAATCCTTCTGCCGCTATGCCAAAAAACAGTTTTACATTTTCACTCACTTGTAAAATGTTGAGGTCAGCTTCTTGCAAATTCAAAACTATTCCATAAGGTTGAATATAACCGGGAGCATACACTGATTCATCGCTGCAATGCTCTAAAGTTGTCAACTCTAAAGGAGTGAGTGAGGGTGGTTTGGTAGCAATTGGTATTTGCATTTTAAACTAAGTAATTCTAAAAGTTAAAAACTTGTCAATTGTGGATTTTAGGTTTGGGATTTTGGATTGAAGAATTTTCCTATCCTCCACTCATACCAATTTAATGTGAAGTTGCACATATTTCGATCCCCCTAAATCCCCCTTAAGAAGGGGAACTTTGAGCGGAATCTTGTCCCCCCCTTATTAAGGGGGGCTAGGGGGGATCTGATTCTATGCAGCCTCATAAAAAATTGGTATCAGGTTGGGGAATTGCCGTGAATTAGCTGAAGAATTTGCTCAAATTGATACTGGTTGGCAAGTTCAGTCAGACGGGTAGCAAGTTGAACGAGTTCTGGGGACAGTTGAGATACAAGTTCAACGATCGCCCCATCGTCTCCACATACAGCATCCTCCTCCAATTGAGCCAGCCATGCTTCTGGTAATGTTGCCATAAGTGTTGGAGCGAGGGAATCTGAAACGGGAGAGATCGTAGAGGAGAGGTATGTTTCCTGTTTCTCATGCACTGTTTCCTCTTTCTGGTAGACATACTCTAAGCCCAGGTATTCCGCCATCTTGAGAAATAGCGTATTTTCTCGGAAGGGTTTGCTGATGTAGTCGTTGCAGCCAGCAGCGAGGGCGAGGGTGCGATCGCTCTGAGAAGCCTGTGCTGTGAGTGCAATAATGATGCTGGTTTGTCCCTGTTCCATTGCCCGAATTTTTTTGGTGGCTTCGTATCCATCTAGCAAGGGCATTCTGATGTCCATCCAGGTGAGGTCGGGTTGCCATTCAAGCCATAGCTGGATTGCCTCCTGTCCGTTGGTAGCTTCTCGTACCTCCAATCCTAATTGTGTCAGCAATCTGACTATCAACAGGCGATTTTCGGCGCGATCGTCAACTACCAAAATGCGATGGTGGGGTTGACCGGGAGCCAGCCCTATCACGAGGCGATCGTGCTGTTCGGATGTGAGGTTAACTCCACTGGTGGGAGTGATGGGGAAAGTAAAGGTAAATGTAGTTCCCTGTCTTAAAATGCTACTAACAGCAATTTCTCCGCCCATGAGCTCTAAGAGTTTGCGGCTAATGGTCAATCCTAGCCCTGTGCCGCTTACCGATTGCTTTCCAGCTCGGGCTTGCACGAACGCATCGAAGATAGTGTCAATTTCTTCGGGTGCAATCCCTACACCCGTGTCACTCACTGCAAACTGGAGAATAGTCCGAATTGTGAATGCTACTTCTGTAGCGGGAGCCTTGATGCTGACGCGCACAGTAATGCTTCCCCGCTCCGTAAATTTAATCGCATTACTCAAAAGATTCAGCAAAACTTGGCGCAGTTTTTGAGCGTCGGAAAGAATAAATTGGGGAACTTCGGGAGCAATCTCGAAACAAAGGTCAAGTCTTTTAGAATTGGCTCGTTCTGCTAACATATTTCGCAGGTTATGTAGCAAGGCAATTAAGTCAAATCCACTTTCTTCTACTGTGCAGTGTCCTGATTCAATTTTCGAGAGGTCTAAAATATCATTAATCAAACTCAAGAGATGGTCGCCACTGCGACGAATGGTTTGTAGGTCTTCTTGCTGGTTGGGAGTGAGGGAGGGGTCATGGGCCATCACCTGGGCAAATCCCAGAATTACGTTGAGGGGTGTGCGGAGTTCGTGGCTCATATTGGCGAGGAAGATACTTTTCGCCATGTTTGCTGATTCTGCCGCTTCCATTGCTTGTCGCAGTGCTAGTTCTTTTTGTTTGCGATCGCTGATGTCTTTGTGTGTTCCAATCATCCGTAAAGGCTTACCCTGTTCATCACAGGCAACGACTTTCCCGTAGTCAGCGATCCACTTCCATTCCCCTGACTTGCAACGCACGCGATAATCAAAGGCATACTTAATTGAGCTATCTTGCAAGTGACTGTTGAGATACTCAAAAACCCAGACTCGATCGTCAGGATGAACGATTTGCTCCCAGACGTTGAAATCCATCACCAACTCACCAGGATTGTAGCCCAGCATCTCCTGGTAGTGGGAACTCAGGTAAAATTTTCCAGTTTTAATGTCCCAATCCCACAGTCCATCTCCAGAGGCTTCTAGTGCTAGCATTAAGCGTTCCTCACTAATTTGTAAAGCGGTTTCAGCTTGATGTTGTTGCGTCAGATCGATCGCCACACCACCAATTAGCATTTGCCCAGATAAGTCGGGGATGAGAAATTTGTAAACGAGAAAATCAGCCAGCGTTCCATCTCGACGGGGCGCAACCTCAACCGTTGCAATTACCTCCTGGGTTTGAATAACCGCTTGGATATTGTCGAGAAATTGTTGGGCGATGTCGGCGGGATAAATTTCAAAAATGGATTTGCCAATCAGATCGTCAGTGGGTAACTCGAAGGTATGGAGATAAGTCTGGCTAGCATAGAGAATTACACCATTTTCATCGGTAATCCAGGCAGGGGCAGGGCTGTGATTCATGAAGGCTTGGAAGCGAGCTTCACTTTTTCGGAGTGCCTGTTCTGCTTGTTGGCGTTCCGTTTCAATGCGTTTGCGATCGCTGATATCCCGGCAGATACAGAAGTTCATCATTTCACCTTCTAATTCTACCCGGTTCCAGCTAATTTCTACATCATAAACTGAACCATCCTTGCGGCGATGTCGCGTCTCAAACAGAGGAACAATCTCCTCTCTATTGAGCATGATTTGTAGTTCTTCCTGCGTCCATTGAACATCCCAATCAGAGACATTCATATTCAGGGTTTCTTCTAAGCTGTAGCCCAGCATTAGAGCAAAACTAGGGCTGGCTTCGATCGCGTTTCCGCGCCGATTCATGATAACAACACCGTCCCTGGAAGTGTTGAAAAACGTTTTAGTCCGCAGGAGTTCTCGGGCTAGTGCAACTTCGGCTTGTTTGCGATCGCTAATATCTTTCATGAAGCAGTAATGCCCCAGAATTTGGTGCTGTTCGTCGTAAGTGGCAATCATCACCAATTGCTTGTAAAAAACCGAACCGTCCTTACGAACTCCTGTGGTTTCAACTTCAAGTCTACCCTTTTGCACCATCTGCCAATAGGCTGCAACCAGTTTTTGCAATTCGTCGGGATATACGGTATCTTGCCAGGGCATCCCGATCATTTGTTCTGGCTGATAGCCTGTTATGTCAGCATAGGCTTTATTGACGTAGAGATAACGTCCTTGAATATCCAGTTTGGAAATGCCCGACACCGCATTTTCCATGACCTCACTCATTTCTAGCCGTTCCCCTTCGGCTTGTTTGCGATCGGTGATATCTGCTGAAAAACAAAGAAGGTACTGGGGCTGATGCTGTTTATCGTAAATGGGAATCTTCACCGTATGCAGCCAACGTTTACCCAGACTATGACTATCGATGACTTCTTCCGAAATATCCTCAGCACTCCCCTTGACAAAGACTTCTCTATCCTTTTGCTCGAAAAATCTTGCCTGCTCGGTTGGGAAAAAATCAGAGCCACTTTGGCCGATTATTTGTTTGGCTGAAATACCAAATAACTGCTCGCTGGTTTTATTCCAAAACTGAAGTACGCCAAAATTTTCGGGATGTGCATCCTTGACAAAAACGGCAACAGGTAAATAATCTAGCACTGCTTGTAAGAAATTGCGAGTTTGTTGAATTTCCTCCTCTGCTTGTTTGTGCTTGGTAATATCAATAAATGTAATTACAATTTGTTTGAGTTGATCGTTTGGAGCGAATTCTGGGTAGGCATTAACTAATATCCAAACTAAAGGATGATTTTCGCGGTAGATTCCTAGAACATAATTTTTGAGATGAATCACAGTGGATAAAACCCGCTGCACGGGATATTCCTCGATCGGCATTGCACTGCCATCTTCCCGCACGAAATGCCATGCCGGATCGCTCGCGGTTTTCCCCAGCATTTGATCCATTGAAAGCCCTAATATTTTACAAGCCGTTAAATTGCATAATAGAATGCTGGTATCGCTCGCGTGAATCACGAAACCAGCATTTAAGTTCTCGGTCAATTGCCGATATCTAGCTTCGCTTTCCTGTAAAGCCACTTCTGCTTGTTTGCGTTCGGCGATATTTCGAGCAATCCTTGAGGCTCCAATTACTTTTCCGTTCTCATCTTTAATAGGCGAAATACTGATTGAGACATCGATTAATGTTCCATCTTTTGTGAGCCGCTTGGTATCATAATGTTTGATGTATTCTCCGCGCTTAATTTTATGGAGAATTTGTTCTTTATCGTATTCATATTCTGCTGGAATCAGCTTACTTATAGATTGCCCTACTATTTCTGCTGCTGTATAACCAAACAGTTTCTCGGCTCCTAAATTCCAGCTTGTAATTACACCCTCTAAATCTTTACTGATAATAGCATCTTCCGAAGATTCGACCATCGCAGCTAGTCTACCGTTCTCAATTTCTGCCTGTTGTCGCTGGTCGATCTCCAACTGCAACTGATAATTCGTTTTTTTTAATTGAGAAATTTGGCGATAATGTACTTCCATCATATACACAACTAATGCAAACAGCCACGCTAAAACTAAGCCGCCAATTAGCACAACTACTGGCCAAGGAGATTTCAGATATGTTATTAATTCTGGATTTGGGGAAACTTCCACTCGCCAGTCTGCACGCCATGCTTTAACTATAGCTGTTTTCTGTAGCGAGGGTTGAGATGGGATCTTCTGACCGTAGATCGATTCTGTGCGATCGTAGATAGCTACATTGTAGCCATTTGACACTTTTAAAATGCTATCAAATAGAGTTTTAAACTGAAAAACTCCCACAATAAACCCATCAAACCGATCGCCCACAAATAAAGGAACAATCGCGAAAAATCCCTTATCCCCTTGAGCGAGTAAAATATTGTGTGTTAGGACAATTTCGCGCAAATCGCGAGCTACCTGCAAAGCGATTTGGCGACGAGGATCGCGACTCAAATCTAAGTTTTGTGCTGCCTCATTTTTCGCCAACGGCACAACCCACCTAACTTTAAACGATCGATCGACCCATTCGATCGCTTGACAACCGTAGAAATCCTCTAGATGAGCCACAGCATCGGCTTCCCAAAGCTCCTTTGGTGTACCGCCATTCACTTCCCAGCGATGCGCCATTCGCCGAAGTGCCAGCATCCGGCTTGACAGTTTTTCGCTCAGTTGTGACTGAATCGCATTGGCTTCCTGCTGAATTAACTGCTCAATGTGAATTTGTCCGTTGATGGTTAGCTGTTGCCACGTAAGTAAAACAGCAAGAGAAGCCAACACACCAAGCAGAAGAGGTAGCAATCTTTTAAATGGTGTTTGGCATAATGTCCTAATCAAGTTGAGTCGAGTGATAGCCATAAACTAAGCGATATATTAATAGATAATTACTATTCAAATTGTTGGGCTATGATTTTATAATTTAATGATGCAACAGAGCAATTTTTTGAACGTGAAAACCTGTTATCGCTAGGACAATCTCTAAACTTTATCATCCCTAAATTGAACGGTTAAATTCCAGAGAGCAAGAATATTGTTCCTTAAGCTCTAGCTCTCTAAATAAATTTAGAGAGGGCGATGAGCCAGATATGTTCAGATTGTAATAAGCTAATCCGCATTTAGATTGCATAGTCAAATAAATTTTTCCTCTTGTGGGGTGGGCATCCTGCCCGCCCTCAACATACAAATTAAATGCACAACAGCTTACCAATTTTAAAAAAGAATGCAACAGTATTCTTGTTCCCCCCGCAATGCAGCCGGGGGGTCGAAGAGTGTTGCACGATTTTAGAGAAATGGTATAAATAGGCATTGTTTGCCAACACGGGCGACAAAACCAGTAGATTTGATTCTGGAGAATGTGACGCAGCATTTGATCCGAGCAGCAGGGGCTGTTTGTCATAAAGACCTATTTTTTAACTGAGGGGTATTTAACTCTTGTTGCAAAGTGCTGTAAACTGCTTGAAGCAACCATAAGAAGACCTAGAGTAAAAAAATAAAAAATTGGTAAAGAATATAAAATTTTAAGAAAAAGATACAATTTTAAACATTCCGTAATAATATTAAGATCCCAGAGAATTGCGATCGCACAATACGCAAATTATTACGCATCTTGTAATGTTAAATCTGTTTTTTGACAATTATACACTATTCTGATACAGCTTTTGAGGCTTGTTCCTACATAAAATAGTTTTGCTGTTCCCCGTTCCCTCTGCCCTGTTCCCTGTTCCTTAATTCGATCTAAGAGTCTAAATCCCAGCCCAACACATTTGCAGTTTGAATTTACTGTCTGATTATACGAACTGCATAAAATATCCGGTGTTGCATAAATTTTAATTTCTACTCCATTATTCCTCCTTACCCACAAATAAGACAATCAGAGTAAACCTTTTGTGAGTAAAAACGCCGATTATACTCTCCAACGGCGACGGTACAGTTTACATACTTGCCCGGCAGATAATTTTGTGGATCTTTGACGTTATACCAATTTAATGTGAAGTTGCACATATTTCGATCCCCCTCGCATCCCCCTGGTTGTAGGGGGACTTTGAGCGGAATCTTGTCCCCCCCTTATTAAGGGGGGCTAGGGGGGATCGGATTCTATGCAGCCTCATAAAAAATTGGTATTAGTCAGATAGTAATACCAAGTTTTTCCCATAGCACAGATACTAGACCTCTTGCAAAAATAACTAGGACGGGCTCTCCGGCCCATCCCACAAAAAACATTTTCCTTGTGGAACGGGCCGGAGAGCCCGTTCCAAAATTTGATTAAAAGGACTTTTGCAAGAGGTCTAATGACTAATGACTAATGACTAATGACTACTGACTACTGACTGCTGACTGCTGACTAATGACTAATGACTAATGACTAATGACTACTGACTACTGACTAAATTTAAACAACAAGCGCGGAGGTTTAGTTGTGATAGTTCAAACAGCAACAGAGTGCCTCATCACCTTAGAAGGCGTTAGCAAAGCTTACCAGCAGCCCAACGGTCAAAAAATCTCTATTTTAGAGCCAATTAATTTAGATCTGCGATCGGGCGAAATAGTAGCTTTGCTCGGACCTTCCGGTTCCGGTAAATCAACATTAATGCGGATGATTGCCGGACTGATCCCGCCCAGCGGCGGTCAAGTTCTCTACCACAATCGTCCTTTAGTCGGCTTAAATCCTGGGGTGGCAATTGTATTTCAAAACTTTGCCCTTTATCCTTGGCTGACGGTACTAGAAAATGTAGAATTAGGCTTAAAAGCTAAAGGAGAATTGCCAGAACCGCGCAGGCAAAAAGCCTTGCGGATGATTGACATTATTGGTTTAGACGGATTTGAAAATGCTTATCCGAAAGAACTTTCTGGCGGAATGCGGCAGCGGGTGGGATTTGCTAGAGCTTTGGCGGTGGAACCCGAATTGCTTTGCATGGATGAACCGTTTTCAGCTTTAGACGTGCTGACGGCAGAAAACTTGCGGTTTGAGTTATTAGATTTGTGGCTAGAAAAGAAGATTCCGACTAAAGCTGTTTTAATCGTAACTCACGGGATTGAGGAAGCGGTAATTTTAGCCGATCGAGTTGTAGTCTTGGGTCGCAATCCGGGGCGAATTCGCGCCGAATTGACAGTGACTTTGCCGCACTACCGCGATCGCAAAACTGCGGAATTCCAAGCTCTCGTAGACCAAGTTTACAAAATTCTCACCAATCCCGAATTGAGCTGCGAAACAGTGACAGCACCTGCTGAAAGTGCCGCTGCTGTGTCTCAACCTCAACCCCCTCAAAGCGCTAAATACCAATCTCTGCCGCAGGTGCGAACCGGTGCGATCGCAGGTTTGTTGGAACTCTTGGAAGACCGCAAGGAAAAAGACCTCTACCGCCTCGGTCAAGAATTAATGTTAGAGGTTGACGACATTTTGCCGATCGTGGAAGCAGCAAAATTAATGGAATTTCTGGTAATTCAAGAAGGCGACCTCCTTTTAACACCAGTTGGCATTCAGTTCATTGCCGGCGGCATTGACCAGCGCAAACAAATTGTTCGCACCCAAATTCTGGGCAATATTCGCCTCGTACAGCAAATTTCTCGAATGCTTCAGGCCAAGCGCAATCACCGCATTTCTGAAGAGTTAATTTTGGATATTCTAGAAGCCCACTTCAGCCCCAAAGAAGCAATGCGGCAACTGAAAACTGCTATTGATTGGGGTCGCTATGCAGAGTTGTACAGTTACGATGAACCGGGCGGCGAAATCTTCTTAGAATCAGAAGTCAACAGTCAGTAGTCAGCAGTCAGCAGTCAGTAGTCAGTAGTCCGTTGGCAGTTGGCAGTTGGCAGTGGGCATTGGGCATTGGGCATTGGGCATTGGGCAGTTGGCAGTGGGCATTGGGCATTGGGCATTGGGCATTGGGCAATTCTCCTCCTCTCCCCCTCTCCAATTCTCCCCCTCTCCCCCTCTCCAATTCTCCCCCTCTCCCCCTCTCCCCCTCTCCCCCTCTCCAATTCTCCCCCTCTCCAATTCTCCCCCTCTCCCCCTCCAATTCTCCCCCTCTCCCTTCGGAAACCTTCTGCATTATGACAAGACCTCTAACGCCCGCCAATAAAACTTTAGAAAGGTCAGCTTGGACTTGGCAAGACGGCTTGCTGATTCTAGCAATCTTCTCTCTAATTTTGGTCATTGTCCAAACAGCTTCTCAATTCAGCAGTGACTACAACCCAAACTTTAAAATTGAGACTACGCTAAATGTCTTGCCAGCATATACAGCCCAGAGTCTTTTACGCATGGCAGCAGCCTATTTTTTATCCCTGCTGTTTACCCTAGTTTATGCTTATTCTGCTTACACTTTTCCCCTGGCAGCAAAAATTTTAATTCCCTTGTTAGACATTTTGCAATCGATTCCGGTTTTATCTTTTTTGCCGGGAGTTGTTTTAGCGCTAGTTACTTTATTTCCAGGTCAAAGAATCGGCGTAGAACTCGCATCGATTATCTTAATATTTACTGGGATGACTTGGAATATGACCTTTAGTTTCTATCAGTCGCTTTCCGGCATTCCGCGAGAACTAAAGGAAGCTGCTCAAGTTTATCGGCTCAATGCTTGGCAGCAGTTCTGGACGTTAGAATTGCCCGCTGGTGCGATCGGACTGGTGTGGAACAGTGTCATGTCAGTATCGGGCGGGTGGTTCTTTTTGATTGCGATCGAATCTTTTACCTTGGGTGACAAAAACTTTAATTTGCCCGGACTCGGTTCCTATTTGGGCAAGGCAGCCAATGAAGGTAATTTTGGGGCGATCGGCTGGGGTTTAGCAGTATTAATTGGTGTTATTATAGCCATAGACTTTTCGATCTGGCAGCCTTTGATTGCTTGGGTGGAAAAGTTTAAATATCAAGCCGGAGAAGCTACCAATGTACCGCAGTCAAAGTTGTTGGATTTTTTGAGGCGATCCGCGACGCTGCGAGTATTGAAGTCGCGCATTTCGCCGATTGGAGACAGTTTCGATCGCGGTTTGGCAAGAGCTTTTGCACCTGCTAATTTACCAACAAATCCCAGACAAAAAAACCGCATCGGAAATTGGATAAATTGGATATTTGTCAGCGGGTTTGCCGTCATTGTGCTTTGGGGAACTTGGGAAGCGGTGCTGCTGCTGCGGTTGCTGAATTTGTCTGACTGGCAAAAAGTCATCACTGGTGCATTTTTCACGGCTTTGCGAGTCATTTGCGCGCTATTTTTATCGCTGTTGTGGACAGTGCCGGTCGGAGTGGCGATCGGTCGAAATCCGCGTTTAGCTCAAATTTTGCAGCCATTAGTACAAATAGCAGCTTCTGTACCGGCAACCGCTTTATTTCCCGTATTGCTACTAGCTTTAATTCAAGCTGGAGGGGGCTTGCAAATTGGTTCTGTGGCGCTGATGATGTTGGGTACAATGTGGTATTTGCTGTTTAATGTTATTGCTGGCGCTCAAGCCATACCTTCGGAGTTATTTGAAGCTGCACAAGTTTACAAACTATCCCTGATTCAGCGCTGGAAAAGTTTAATTTTACCTGGAATTTTTCCCTACTCGATCACAGGAATTATTACGGCAGTTGGCGGAGCTTGGAATGCCAGTATTGTCAGCGAATACGTGCAGTTTAAAGGTCAAATTGTTACTACAGAGGGTTTGGGAGAAACTATTTCTCAGGCGACGGCATCAGGGAATTTTCCCTTGCTTTTGGCTGCTACTTCTGTGATGTCGCTGTTGGTTGTATTGACTAACCGTTTGGTGTGGCGGCCGCTTTACCGTTTGGCACAAGAAAAATATCAATTATTGGTTTAATTTGGGTAGTAAAATAGCAGTAAAATATAGCAGTTAAAGCTGATAAGCTGATAAGCTGTTACGCATTTAAAATAGTATTTTAGGGTGCCACGGCTCCTTTCTCGTTTCCCTTGTAAGCGTAAGTGTTCTAGCTGACGCACCCTACAGGCCCCGCCCGGTGGTTTAAATGCTCCACAGCTTAGAGAGCCTCTGTAAATTCTTGGATATGGCGACTTAATTAAAACAGGCGACACTTGTGTGCGGCAAAACGCCCGAAACTGAATTTTAGAGGGTGCAGGTTGAAGTTAGGCGATCGCACCACCCAAAACAGCCCGATCGCCCAAAATTAGACCGCCAAAATATATTGACAATATGGTTTTTTTGTGTATCATATTAAAAACCAGTAAAATATCTATTTAGATGCCAAACTAATGAACTCAGCACCAACTAACAAAAACCTAAAACTCGCAGCATTTACAGCCATACTTGCGATATTATTCCCCGCAGCTTTACCTACAGTTGCCTCAGCCCAGACAGCACTGGAAGAAATTAGGCAAACCGGCATTCTCAAAGCAGGCATCAGAAAAGACGCCCCTCCCTTCGGCTACTTAGAAGGCGAAAAATGGCAAGGAGTTTGCATCGAAGGCTTAGAAGTTTTCAGAGCAGACTTAGAAAAGAAATTAAATCGCTCCGTCCGCTTAGAAAAACTAGAAACAGACCTCAACGAATCAGCCGAAAAAGGGCGCTTCCGCAGCGTTACCAGCAAGCGCGCTCACCTAGAATGCGGGCCTAATACAATCCTAAAAAATCCCCCCAGCGGGATTGCATATTCGCTGCCTTTTTTATACAGCGGCACCTATCTGTTAGTCAAGCCCGAAAACAAACTGAAAGTCAATCCTTCGGGATTCCTGCAAGACGTGACAATTGGCGTGCTGAGCGGTTCTGTTACCCAACAATTTATTGCAGGCCGATATCAACTAGCCAACCAGCGAATTTATGAAGGTATGGCGGGCCGACAGTCGGGTGTAAAAGATGCCGCATCGGGAACAATCGATGCCTTCGCCAGCGACGGAATGCTGTTAGTCGGAGAAGCGCTGAGACAGGGTTTAACTCAAAGCCAATATTCTCTGATACCCGAGCAGCCTTTAACCTGCATTTCCTACGGCATGATCCTGCCAGCAAGCGATACTGAATGGCAAGAAACAGTCAATAATTTTATTCGCAATCAAAGTTCGACGAATCTGTTGGAAAAAGTGCTCGGGCGCAATACTCCTTTCTTACCGATGAGTGTCGCCGATCAAGATAAATGTATTTGATCGCAAATCGGGCCAAGTGCTCCGCGTGCACCAGAAGAATAGGGGTAAGATGCGGATATTTTCATGGTAAGTCCGATCGCTGCAACCAGTGGCGTCAATAAGCTCTAAACTGGATTCAGGAAGGCGCGGAGCACAGGTTTAGGAGGGTCATCAGTGACAGAAAAAAATTATCAATCGTCTTCTCTACCCACCTACGCGCGAAAAGAACTGCGGGAATTAGTTCGATCGCAGTTAAAGGCCCTGTTGGAACAAGGAGACTTTAAAGGAGCAAAAGCGATTTTGCACCCGGTGCAGGAAGCAGACATAGCTGAAGCTATCGAAGGCCTGCCAGAAACCATGCAAGTAATAGCTTTCCGCTTGCTTTCCAAAGACGAAGCCATCGCAGTTTACGAATATCTCGACTCCAGCGTTCAGCAGTCCCTCTGCGAAAAATTCAAACGCCAAGAAGTCATTGACATTGTAGACAAAATGTCCCCGGACGATCGAGCTAAACTCTTTGACGAACTGCCGGCAATATTAGTCCGCCGCCTGTTGGGTGAATTGAGTCCGACGGAACGCGAAGCTACGGCCCAACTCTTGGGTTACGAAGCCAGTACCGCCGGCCGGATCATGACCCCGGAATACATTTCTCTGAAGGAAAGCTTTACCGTCGCCCAAGCTTTAGACCGAATTCGCTCTTTGGCTAAAACTACCGAAACAATTTATTCTCTTTACGTCACCGACGCCGGACGCAGCTTGACCGGCATTTTATCCCTGCGGGATTTAGTCACTTCGCCCCTCGACAAAACTGTCGGCGAAATTATGACCCGCGACGTAGTTTCTGTTCAAACTGGCACGGATCAAGAAGAAGTAGCTAGGCTGATCCAGCGTTACGATTTTTTAGCTGTGCCCGTTGTAGACCGCGAACAGCGTCTGGTCGGGATCATTACAGTTGACGATGCGATCGACATTTTAGAACAAGAAGCCGACAAAGATATTTATGCCTTGGGCGGCGTCCAGTCCGGCGGCGATAATTATTTTCAGACCGATTTAATCACCGTTGCCCGGAAAAGAGTCGTGTGGCTGTTTGTTCTGCTTTTAACTAATACAGTCACCGGCGCAATTATTAGAGCTCAAGAAGATATTTTGAACCAAGTAGTCGCCTTAGCAGCCTTTATTCCGCTGCTGACTGGCACTGGAGGCAATGTCGGAGCTCAGTCCTCAACTGTTGTAATTCGCGGTTTGAACACTGACGAAATTACAGCAATGGGCCCGTTTCAAGTAATTGTTCGCGAGGGGATGGCGGGAGCGCTGCTGGGAGCTATATTGGGGACTGTAGCGACGGGCTGGGCTTACACTTTGCAAGGGAGTTTAGCAGTGGCAGTCGCGGTGGGAGTGAGTTTATTTGCGATCGCAATTTTAGCTTCTATTGCCGGTTCATCTCTGCCGTTTCTATTTCGTTCTTTGGGTTTAGACCCCGCTTTAATGTCTGCTCCTTTTATTACCACCGCAGTTGATGTCCTCGGGGTCTTGATTTATTTCACTTTAGCTCGACTAATTTTGCAGATTTAATATATTTAAGTAGATTGTTATATAAAAAAAACTCTAGTAATTTTCAATTCGGCGATCTACAGCCTCCCTATGCCCTATGCCCTATGCCCTATGCCCAATTCGCAATTCCCAATTAACTTATGTCATCATCCAATTCACCAACCAAAATCCAAAATTCCAAGTCGAACAATTTGTTAGAAACTGCTGAATTGGTTTTTCTTGCTGCTTCTGCTGTGGGATTGGCTGCTAGTTTGGTTTGGGGGCAGAGCGTTTATGCTCAAGTGCCTGTAGTGATTTCGCTGGTGTTGAATTTTGTCAACCGCCAGAAGCTGCACGGGCAAGTTAAAACAAGTACGGCGGCTGTGTTCGATCGCGTAAATCAACAAGCAGCTACTACCGATCGCGCGATCGAGCAATTGCAACTTGCTGTAAATGCTTTAGACGAAGCTCTTTCCCAAACATCTCGCGAAAATCTCAATGTGGGGCCGGGAGAAAACGTACACTCTCTAATTTCAGCAATTGAGAACCTGCGCCAGCGACTAATAATTTTAGAAAAAACTATTAAAATGATTCAAAGCGAGATCGAACTCACCAGCCGCCAATTCAAACAGCGACCGGAGTTGCAACAAGTCGAAACTTTGACAACAATAATTCTGGACTTGCAGCAGTTTATCAACGAACTACCGCAGTGGGGAAATTTGCAGCAGCGGCAGCTAACAGAACTTCAGCAAAAAGTAGATGATGCTTTAGGGCGGCTATCTGAAGAAATTGCTGCTATTCCTAACCGGGTGCAGGCGGCAGTGGGCGATCGCAATTTGCCGCCAGACATTTCTGAGATTGAGAATAATGCCGATCGACCTAAAACCCAGAATGAAAAAATTCGCCTGAAGTATCCCAGAGCTTATGTCAAATGGACTAGGGATGAAGATGATAATTTGAAGAATGAATATGCTAGCGGTCAAGAAATTGGCGAATTAGCAAAGAAATTTCAGCGACAGCCCGCTGCCATTCGTTCGCGATTGCAAAAATTAGGATTGATGGAATAATGGTAATTGGTAATTGGTAATTGATAATTTGTAACCACACACAACTGACAACTGACAACTGACAAATAACAAATAACAAAACGATCGCCCTTTTTTTCAAAGAGCGATCGGCTTGTTTATTTATTCAGCACTGGCTAAGAACAGCCAGCCACTAAAAGCACATCTCAAGGCTAAAAAACCTTGCCTACCTCATTCTAGAAATCTTGCGGTAACAAAGAACTTAAACGCTCCAACAAAGGATCGGAATCCCGACGAGGAGCAACCTCAGCATCAGAAACTACATTATCATCCGCCACAGACTCAGACTCCATCGGGTCAGGCTCTACTACTTTTGAAACTTGGGCAAAAGAAACTTGAGCAAACTTACTGTTAACACTCCCCTGCAACTGATCCAACTGCGCGCCCAGTTGACTCAGGTGATGTTCCAGTCCCTCCAAACGGCTTAATTCCTCAGCAGAAACAGTGCGCTCGAACTCAGCAAATTTGACCGCAAGTTCAGCAATACGCTGTTCCAACCGCTGAAAGCTAGGTGTAGAACCCCCCGACTCAGACGCCGACTCAGATACAGACAAAAACTGCCACAAAGCTTGCTTGCAGAGATTGCTGAAAGTCTGATACTTCGTGAAAGCCAACTCTTTTTCAATAGCGGCCAGCAAAGTTTGATCCGCAGCATCTTCCGTAAACGCCACCGAGAAATTCGCCTTATTTTTTGCCCACAGTGCCATAGGGTTCAAGCCTTAATGCGTTACTTAATCGTGGCTAGCTGAGCCTCAGCATAAATAAACTGTCCCAAAGCATTAGCTTTCCGGGAAGGCTGAGCCAAGTGAGCCTTAAGATTGGCGTCTTTAAGCAAAGGTTGCAACACCTCCCAGAAAAACTCGCCGCCCCCGCCTGTTAGAACCACATCCGTCACACGTTCCGGCAGCCACTGCACCAAACGTTCGGACAGTTCGTTAGCGAAAGCCTCTCGCAAATCCTTAATAATCGGATCTAAATCAGTCGGCTTAGTCGCTCCTCTCGGACGGTAGAAACGCTGGCCTTCCGGTTTATTCACCGCTTCCAGTAAAGACAGAGATTGAGGGTCTGCTCCCGGAATCTTTGAGGCAACTTGTTCGTAGAACTTGTTCATTGCGAAGGAATCGCTCTTAGAAGCTGCCCGGGCGAACCGGAAACGATCGACCATTAACAAATCGGTAGTTTGGTGTCCGATATCAACAACAGCCACCGACAGTTCCGGCAACTCCGGCGTAAACTCCTTGTTGTCTTGAGCCTCGCACCAAATCAGGCTGCCGAATCCTTCGGGCATCACCCAAACGTGACTGATGTTAATATCCACACGCTCGCCGCGGTACACCACAACGTGGGGAGATCGCAGTTGGCTGATAATCTCTTCCTTTTCCTTCTCAAACTGATCCTGCGAATAAAAAGGCAAACCCAGCACAACTGCTATGTCGCCTTTCATCTGGAAATATCCAGCACAGGAAAAGACCTTAACCAAAGCATCTACTACTTTCGACTGGTCTGCGCCGCCGAGATTAGCGCCAAAATCTGCCGCCAATTGACCGATCGCGTACCCTTTGCCCTGGTACTCCAGCCACATATCCAACAGAGGGTCTGTTGCTTTCGACTCAAAGCTGCCGCCCCGCACCTTTTCCACGGGCATAGCAGCCACGTTGGCAGGGATGAAAACAACGCTGCTGGGGTTGCGACTGACGCAAGCTTTAGTTGCCGTCCGACCCAAGTCAGCACTAATAATCGATTTGTGAGAAGCGACTTTAGTCTGCTGCGTCAGCATAGCCGAATTAGGAACAAGCTGTCTAGTTGTCATTGAAATGTGTTACCTCACTGAGCCTCACCATTATCATGCCTTATCCCTTGACACTGCCACGCTTAAAGACAGTGGGTTTTGAGGCGATTCTTCTAACTCTACCTAGATCGGTATCGAAATCAGCACCAAACATTATATTCGGGACGATCGCCCTTAATGGATTTTAGATTGTAGATTGTAGATTTTTAGATTTTTAGATTTTAGAGGCGACAACAGGGGTCGCGATCCGGGGGCTTGTACCCTGGATGGTTTCGGTCGAGGCGTATTCTCGATCGATACCTGCGGCAATACGGCCTGTTGCCTGAGAGTACATTGTTAAGTTAAATTTAGTTAAGATTCTGAGTGTAAACTTTTGTCGCACTCCGCCGACACCGCGATCTTATCCGATCGATCCCCAATTCGAGGCATCCGCATTTATGAAAATTTCTTGGCAAACTATACTACTTTGGACTTTACCCGTCTTAGTCATCGGCTTTTTCTTGTGGCAGGGGGCCTTTGCCCCATCTCCTGCAGAAATGACCAAGAACACCGCCAGCACCCGCCTGAGCTACGGTAGATTCTTAGATTACTTAAACGCCGATCGAGTCACCAGCGTTGACCTTTACGACGGAGGTCGGACGGCTATTGTCGAAGCAGTCGATCCTGAACTGGACAATCACGTACAGCGGTGGCGGGTGGACTTGCCCTCAAATGCCCCGGAACTGGTTTCTAGACTCAGAGACTCCAAAATCAGCTTCGACACTCACCCCCTGCGGAACGACGGCGCAGTCTGGGGACTTTTAGGCAATCTAGTATTTCCCCTCTTGTTAGTAGGAGGGCTGTTCTTCCTCTTCCGGCGCGGTGGCGGCAACGTTCCCGGCGGCCCGGGCCAAGCCATGAATTTTGGCAAGTCCAAAGCTCGCTTTCAAATGGAAGCTAAAACAGGCGTACTGTTTGACGACGTAGCAGGCGTTGAGGAAGCCAAAGAAGAACTTCAAGAAGTCGTCACATTCCTCAAAAAACCCGAACGCTTCACCGCAGTCGGGGCGAAGATTCCCAAAGGCGTGCTGCTAGTGGGGCCTCCCGGAACCGGCAAAACCCTTCTGGCAAAAGCGATCGCAGGCGAAGCAGGCGTGCCTTTCTTCAGCATCTCCGGTTCGGAATTTGTCGAAATGTTCGTCGGTGTCGGCGCTTCCCGCGTCCGCGACTTGTTCAAGAAAGCTAAAGAAAATGCTCCTTGCATCATCTTCATCGACGAAATCGATGCAGTGGGCCGCCAGCGCGGCGCAGGTATCGGCGGCGGTAACGACGAACGGGAACAAACCCTGAACCAGTTGCTGACCGAAATGGACGGTTTTGAGGGCAATACTGGGATTATCATCATTGCGGCCACGAACCGCCCCGACGTGCTCGACTCAGCGCTGCTGCGTCCGGGACGTTTTGACCGCCAAGTTAGCGTAGATACGCCGGATATTAAAGGCCGGTTGGAAATTTTGGAAGTTCACGCGCGCAACAAAAAGCTGTCTGCGGAAATTTCTTTGGACGCCATCGCCCGCCGCACTCCTGGTTTTACCGGGGCTGATTTGGCTAACTTGCTCAACGAAGCGGCTATTTTAACAGCGAGACGCCGCAAAGAAGCGATTACGATGCTCGAAGTTGACGATGCAGTCGATCGCGTGGTAGCAGGTATGGAAGGCACTCCCTTGGTGGACAGCAAGAGCAAGCGCTTGATTGCTTACCACGAAATCGGCCACGCGATCGTCGGTACAATCATTCAAGCCCACGATCCCGTTCAAAAAGTTACCTTAGTTCCTCGCGGACAGGCCCGCGGCTTGACTTGGTTCATGCCCAGCGAAGACCAAGGTTTGATTTCTAGATCGCAAATTTTAGCCCGGATTAGCGGTGCTTTGGGCGGCCGCGCAGCCGAAGAAGTTGTTTTCGGCGATGCCGAAGTAACCACCGGTGCCGGCAACGACTTGCAGCAAGTAAGCGGCATGGCCAGGCAAATGGTGACTCGCTACGGGATGTCTACCTTGGGCCCGATCGCCCTGGAAGCCCAGCAAAGCGAAATTTTCCTCGGCCGCGACTACACCGCGCGATCGGAATATTCCGAAGAAATTGCCTCTCGGATTGACGGACAAGTTCGAGCAATTGTCGATCGCTGCTACGATGACGCCCGCCGAATTATTCGCGAAAATCGCACCGTGATCGATCGCTTAGTCGATTTGTTGATCGAAAAAGAAACCATCGACGGTGAAGAGTTGCGCCTAATCGTCTCTGAATACACTTTTGTTCCTGAAAAAGAACAGTACGTTCCTCAGCTTTAAAAAGTGAATATTCAGAAATATTCAGGGCGAATAGAATTCGCTCCTACACAAACAAAGTCCGCCGACGCGGACTGAAGAAATTCAACCCGCGCAGGCGGGTTTTGTCTGTGTAGCAGCGGTTTTAACCGCCGAGTTGATTTTTGAGAGAATAACCGCAGGGTAGTTAACCGCGCACCCTATACTTGTGTAGGCTAAAATCTAAAATCTAAAATCTAAAATCTAAAATCGGATGACAAACTCCAGCGAATACCGGCAAAGACGCGAACAGTTAATGGCAAAAATTGGCAGCGGGACGGCGATATTTCGCAGCGCCCCCGCAGCCGTCATGCACAACGATGTAGAATACGCATACCGACAAGATAGCGATTTTTTCTACTTAACCGGTTTCAACGAAGCGGAGGCCGTAGCAGTGCTCGCGCCGCACCACGAAGAACACAAATTTGTCTTGTTTGTGCAGCCAAAAGACTTGGAAAAAGAAACTTGGCACGGTTATCGCGCCGGAGTTGAAGGCGCTAAGGAATTGTACGGCGCGGATGAAGCGTTTCCCATCGCCGAACTTGCAGAAAAATTGCCGAAATATTTAGAAAAAGCCGATCGCATATACTATCACTTCGGGCGCGATCGTAGTTTCGACCAAACAGTCCTCAATCACTGGCAGGGCTTGATGAAAACCTACCCGAAACGCGGCACGGGCCCGACAGCCATCGAAGATTCCAACATCATTTTACACCCGATGCGGCTGGTGAAAAGCGAAACAGAATTAGCATTAATGCGAAAAGCCGCTAATATCTCAGTTGCAGCGCACAACCGCGCTCAAGAATTCGCAAAACCTGGCAGGTACGAATATGAAATTCAAGCAGAAATAGAACATACTTTTGGCTTAAATGGCTGCACTCCCGCTTACCCTTCAATTGTTGCATCAGGTTACAATTCCTGCGTCCTCCACTACATCGAAAACAACCGCCAAATGCAGGAAAACGATTTGCTGCTAATAGATGCAGGTTGTGCTTGCGGCTACTACAACGCCGATATTACTCGCACGTTTCCTGTTAGCGGCAAATTTACAGCCGAACAACAGATAATTTATGACTTAGTTTTGCAAGCACAATTGCAGGCAATTAGTCAAGTATTTCCGGGAAATCCTTACAGCAAAATTCACGAAACAGCAGTGCGCGTTTTGGTGGAAGGTTTAATGGATTTAAAACTTTTGGTCGGGGACATTGAAGAGATAATTAAAGAGGAGAAATACAAGCCGTTTTATATGCACCGCACCGGGCATTGGCTGGGATTGGATGTACACGATGTCGGCGTTTATCAGTACGGCGAAAATCCGCAAGTTTTGCAGGCAGGACAAGTGCTGACGGTGGAACCGGGGATTTATATTTCTCCTTATATTAAACCCGTTGAAGGACAGCCGGAGGTTCCTGAAAAATGGCGCGGTATTGGCGTGAGAATTGAAGATGATGTTTTGGTGACAGTTGACAGCCATGAAGTCTTGACGGCGGGAGTTCCTAAATAAAGGCAGTTCGGCAACGGATTTTGTAACGGATTTAGCGGATGTAACGGATAGAAGGCAGTTCGGCAACGGATTTTGTAACGGATTTAGCGGATGTAACGGATAGAAGCAGGGCGATGCACCGCACCTCTATAATTCGCGCGTCTAACCATTTTTTGACCTTAGTTCTGTTAATGTTAGGCTTGAAAAAGCTCAAGTCCGCAACTGCAAAACATAGAGCATTATGTGTATTGATCCTACAAAGGGCGATCGACCTCTGGAAACCTGCGAAGCATTAGTAGCAGAGCAAAAAGCAAAAATTCGACAACTAGAAGAGCATTTGCAGCAGCAGAGAGAATTGTGCCAGAAATTAGAAGCACAAGTCAAAGCAGTCGAGAATGCTGGGTTTTCGAGTTGTGCAACTGAAGTTGATATCACCGAGGACGATCGCATTCAGTTAATCGCATCTCTAGAAAAAAGCCAGGAAATGTACCGAACTCTCATCAAACATTATCCGAATGGTTCGGTGTTTTTGTTCGATCGCAATTTGCGCTATACTCTGGTTGACGGTCAAGGTTTGGCAGCAGTTGGTTTGTCTAAAGAACTGTTGGAAGGCAAAACCTTGTGGGAAGTATCGCCACCTGAAGATTTGCCACTTTTTGAGACTACATATCGCGCGGCTTTGGCAGGAAAAGAGAATACTTTTGAATACAAATACGGCGATCGCGTTTATTCAACAACAATTGCTCCAGTCAAAAACGACCGGGAAGAAATTTTTGCAGGAATGGTCGTTACTCAAGATATTACCGACAAAAAACAGGCAGAAATAGCGCTGGAAGAAATCAAAAATCAGCTAGAAATTAAATATCAAAAGCGCACTGAAGACTTGAAAACAGCCAACAATCAATTGCAGGAAGAAATTATCTGTCGCTGGCGCGCCGAAGAAGCTCTGCGCGAAAGCCAGGAACAGCTAGAATTGTTTTTCTCTCAATCTTTAGATGGCTTTTTCTTTATGATGCTGGACGAACCGATTCACTGGGACGATACAGTTGAAAAAGAAAAAGTTTTGGATTACGTGTTTGCTAACGGGCGGGTAACGAAGGCAAACGATGCTTTGATCGCTCAATACGGAGGTACTAGGGAAGAGTTTATTGGCCGGACGCTTTACTCTTTGTTGTCCCACAACTTGAGTGGTGGCAGAGAGATAATCAGACAATTGTTTGATGCTGGCAGAATTCACATCGAAAATGACAATCGCAAGTTTGACGGGGTTCTAATTTGGGTGGAAGGCGACTATATTTGCATTTACGATTCCCACGGCAGAATCGCGGGCTATTTTGGCGTGCAGCGCGATATTAGCGATCGCAAAAAAACCGAAGCAGCACTGAAAGAAAGCGAAGAAAGGTTCCGACAGCTAGCAGAAAACATTGAAAGCGTGTTTTGGATGGTAAACGTTCAGCCCCAGGAAATTATTTATATCAGTCCGGGTTACGAAAAGATTTGGGGCAGAAGCTGTGCTGATTTGTATGCTTACGGGCGCTTTTTTGCAGATTCCCTCCATCCAGAAGATCGCGCTCGCGTTATTGATAATTTAACTAAAAAAATTGAGTCTGAAGGCGAGATAGAATATCGGATTGTCAGACCAGACGGTAAAATTCGCTGGATTCGCGATCGGGCTTTTCCGATTAGAAATCAAGCGGGTAAAGTTTACCGCATCGTGGGTATTGCAGTAGATATTACCGCACGCAAACAGGCCGAAAAAACCATCCGCGAAAGTGAAGAACGCTTCCGCCAACTAGCAGAAAATATCCAAGATTCCTTCTGGCTAATGTCTGCGGAATTCACCGATTTATTGTATCTGAGTCCAGCTTACGAACAAATCTGGGGGCGCAGTCGCGAAGAACTGTATGCTGAACCCTTAAAAATGATGGAGTGGGTGCATCCAGAAGATAAACATTTTTTGGAAGAGGCAATGGGGCTAGTGTTGCAGGGCGAGTCCACCAATATCGAATATCGGATTTTTCGGCCAGACGGCACAATGCGCTGGGTGTGCGATCGAGCTTTTTCCATTTACGACGAATCGGGCAAAATTTACCGCATCGCGGGTATTGGCGAAGATATCAGCGATCGCAAATTGACCGAGACCCGCATCCAAGCAGCACTCCGCGAAAAAGAAGTATTGATCAAAGAAATTCACCACCGAGTCAAAAATAATATGCAGGTAATTTCCAGCTTGCTGCAACTTCAAGCTCAATACATTGAAGACGAATCCACGCTAGCTTTATTTGAAGAAAGCCAGACCCGCATCCATTCAATGGCTCTGATTCACGAGCAACTGTATCAATCCGAACATCTCGATCGCATTCACCTTCCCCCCTACGTCGAAAACTTGATTGCTAATTTGTATCAATCTTTTGGTTGTGGCAACACTGCCATCCAATTCAATCTCAACGTTGCTCCCATTTATTTAAATATAGAAACAGCAATTCCTTGCGGTTTAATTATTAACGAATTGGTTTCTAATTCGTTAAAATATGCTTTTACTAAAAGTTTGAAGGGTTTAATTACTGTTAAATTTTCTGAACTAAATTTTCAGCTATTTCAATTAATTATTCAAGATAACGGTCGCGGATTTCCGGCTGATTTTGACGTGGAAAATACTGAAACATTAGGATTGCGATTAGTGAGAATGTTGGCTTACCAATTAGATGCGACTATTGTCATTGACAGTCTGTGTGGAACCTGCTACACTTTGACTTTTAAAGAGTTAAATTATCGGCAGCGCCTTTAACGACAAATGAACCCTATAAAAATTTTGGTTGTAGAAGACGAAGTTATTGTAGCCCAAGACATAGCAGGTCGATTAAAAAAACTCGGATATGCAGTAACAGCTACAGTATCTTCAGGAGAAGAAGCAATTCAAAAAGCGATAGAAAACCCGCCCGATTTAGTGTTGATGGATATCGTGCTTAAAGGTGAGATGGACGGGGTAACAGCGGCCGAAAAAATCAGAACTCATAGGAATGTGCCGACAGTATTTTTAACAGCTTATGCCGACGATCAAACGCTGCAAAGAGCGAAACTTACAGACCCATTCGGTTATATTATCAAACCATTTCAACAAAATGATTTGCGGGTGGCGATCGAGATTGCCCTGCACAGACACGAAATCGAAACTAAGATGCGAGAATCTCTCCAAGCTGCGGAAGCAGTCAGAGAGTCGGTGGAAGAAAAATCGCACCGCCAAAACCAGTATATTTCAATGGCCGCTCACGAATTGCGGAACCCGCTCAACGCGATTTTAATCTCTGCGGAACTCCTAGAGCTCGATCGAACTCGCAGCAGTGACGAATCCCAAGTTAGAACCCTGCGGCTGGTGCAATCAGCTACCCAGAAGATGAACCAGCTAATCGACGATATGCTGTTTATGGGTCGCGCAGAATCAGGCCAACTCAAATGCAATCCATTACCGATAAATTTAGTCGAATTTTGTCAAAACTTGCTCGATCAATTGCAGTTAGGAAATGAAGCCAAGCACAAACTAACATTAATCTCATCAGATGTTACCAGCGCCATATTAGATCGACAATTGCTGCACGGCATTATTTCTAACTTAATCGTCAACGCCATCAAATATTCCCCAAACGGCGGGCAAGTTACCTTGGAATTGGAATGCCGTCAAGCAGGCGAAGGAGGCAAAGAACCTATTTTCTGCTTATCTCCTCAGTGTTTGTTTGGCAATTCCCAATTTACAAATATTAACTCCCCCTTACTAATTCTGCGTATCCGAGACGAAGGTATCGGCATCCCAGAAACCGAATTAGGTAAAATATTTGAAATGTTCTACCGCTGCAAGAATACTGGGAAGATTAAAGGTAACGGTTTGGGATTAACAATTGTTAAAAAAGCTGTGGAATTGCAAGGAGGTGCGATCGCCTGCGAAAGCAAAATGGGCATCGGTACAACCTTCACAGTCGCGCTTCCTTATGTAGCACTTTCCTTTAAGACTCAACGATAAACAACTTAAATGCCACTACAAACACTAATCAAAGTGTTGCAAAATCCAATCCACCGCCGTCGCTAAATTTGCTGTAATAAAATCCGGTTTAGCATGGTGCTGATACTCCCCGCTCAACACACTTTCTCCGTAACCAGTCTGCACCAAAATACCAGTACAGCCGGCATTGTGAGCCATATCAACATCAGTCGCTTTATCCCCCACCATAAAACTATTTCGCAAATCCAAATCGTGCTCCCAAGCCGCCGCTACCAACATCCCCGTATTTGGTTTTCGCCAAGTCGAATACCGCGTAAATTCTAGGTTTGTTCCGCCTTCGGCTGCACTTAAATAAGGACAGTAATAAAGAGCATCTAACTTGGCTCCTGCTTCTTTTTCTAATAACTGACACAGGCGTTTGTGCAAAGTTTCTACGTGGCTGACGGGATAATAACCCCTCGCTGGGCCGGATTGATTGGAAACCAAACAACAAAATATTTTTTGGTCATTTAAACGGCGTACAGCTTCGGCTACTCCGGGGATTAAATGCAAATCTTCTACTTTGTGAATGTAGCCGGCTTCGATATTGAGAACGCCATCTCTGTCAAGAAATACTGCTCGTTTCATGGTTGTACTATATTTGATATAACTCGGCGATTGAAATCGCTTCTACACAAACAAAGTCCGCCTGCGCGGACTAAATAGAAGAAATGCAAATCTAGGTAAATTCGTCATTCTAAAAGGGATTGTTTTTCCAGCCATTCGCGGAAGCTGGCATGATACAAGCTATAGCAAATTTCTACTCCCATTTCCTGCTTATTTAAGAATTCGATCCAATTGTCTAACGCTTTTTCAACATCATATTCATCCTCATCAATTATATTGGCGATCGCACTTACAGACAAACCTGTTGTGGATTGTACCAAAACATTCAGCACAGACAACTCGATCGCCGATAAGCCATCACCTCTCATCCGCAGCCAGTGGTTTTGATAATACGCTGCTAAACCGGGAGGAAGTTCAGAGACAAGCGAGGACTCCCCCAGATTAGCATCGGGGTGTGAATCCTCGTTAATGGCAGGTAACATCTGACTCAGATACATGAAATTGTTTTCGCTGACAGTGGCGAATTGTTGGCAGAATTCGGGTTGAGTTAAATCCGGTGCGGTTGATAGGTATTGCTGAATGTAGTTAAGGGCATCTTCGCGATTTTGGGCGGGATAATCTCTTAAATCGAGGGTTTGAGAGGGCGTTTCAATTAACAAACCGGATTTTTCTCTCAAAAACGGGCGGCGGGCGAGGATAAAATAAGTACGATCGCCCAAATATCTCGGCAGGTAAAACAGATTGGTACTGGGAGGCTGACTCGTGCGGGCGATCGCGTCTACAGAATCAATGACAATTATCAACCGTTGGCGATCGTCTAATTTATCGCTAATTTGCTGAAGCAACAAAGACAGAAACCAACTCCCATCATGGGATTCTAGATTTTGAATTTGAGATTTGAGCTTGACAATTTCCGATGTTTCCCCATTGGCGGCAAGGTATTTGTCAATCAGTTGAGTGCAGACTGAAGCGAGAAAATCTTCAGCTCGATTTTTGCCCTCAACTGCAGCGTTGTAATAGATACTGCGAGGATGGGCGGTGACATATTGGGCGAGGATGGAACTTTTGCCGCAGCCGGGAGTGCCGACAATTGTGAAATAACCGCGGCTGTGGGAGGCTAGAAAGTCGGAAATGGCAGAAAATACAAACTTGCGCCCTGTAAAATTATCGCTTTTTTCTCGCAGGAGTTGCTGAAATTCCTTTGGGTAAGCAGCGGTAGAGATGGGAGTTGCCAGAGGTGAGGAATTCATGTTAGTGCCTCCATCCCTTCTAGCCGCAGGAAATATACGCGACCGGATTCCTCGCCTGCTACAATTGTCAGTCCATCGGGTGCAATAGCGCAACAGGCGATCGAACTTTTACACGCGAAACTAGCAATGACATTATTTCCACTCGACAAATCCCAGACTTTGACGGTGTTGTCATCTGAACCAGAAATTGCTAGCTTCCCATCTTCCGTGACGGCTACTGTATTTACTGAGTAACTGTGACCTTCAAGAGTAAACTGTTCCTTTCCAGTGGTTAAATCCCAAACTTTGAGGGTTTTGTCATCTGAACCAGAAATTGCTAGCTTCCCATCTTCCGTGACAGCAACTGCATTTACTGAGTTGCTGTGACCTTCGAGAGTAAACTGTTCCTTTCCAGTGGTTAAATCCCATACTTTGAGGGTTTTGTCATCTGAACCAGAAATTGCCAGCTTGCCATTTTTCGTGACAGCAACTGCATTTACTGAGTTGCTGTGACCTTTGAGAGTAAACTGTTCCTTTCCAGTGGTTAAATCCCATACTTTGAGGGTTTTGTCATCTGAACCAGAAATTGCCCGCTTGCCATCCGACGTGACAGCAACTGCATATACCGATTTGCTGTGGCCTTTGAGAGTAAACTGTTCGTTTCCAGTGGTTAAATCCCAGACTTTGAGGGTTTTGTCTGTTGAACCAGAAATTGCCCGCTTGCCATCCGACGTGACGGCTACCGAATTTACCAAGTAGCCGTAACCTTCGAGAGTAAACTGTTCCTTTCCAGTGGTTAAATCCCAGACTTTGAGGGTGTCGTCCCACGAACCAGAAATTGCCCGCTTGCCATCCGACGTGACGGCTACCGAATTTACCAAGTAGCTGTGACCTTTGAGAGTAAACTGTTCGTTTCCAGTGGTTAAATCCCAGACTTTGAGGGTTTTGTCTGTTGAACCAGAAATTGCCCGCTTGCCATCCGACGTGACGGCAACTGCATTTACTGAGTCGCTGTGACCTTCGAGAGTAAACTCTTCCTTGCCAGTGGTTAAATCCCAGACTTTGAGGGTTTTGTCTGTTGAACCAGAAATCGCCCGCTTGCTATCCGACGTGACGGCAACTGCATTTACTGAGTCGCTGTGACCTTCGAGAGTAAACTCTTCCTTGCCAGTGGTTAAATCCCAGATTTTTATGGTTGTGTCTCTTGAAGCAGAAATGGTCCGCTTGCCATCCGACGTGACGGCAACTGCATATACTAAGTAGCTGTGACCTTCGAGAGTAAACTGTTCGTTTCCAGTGGTTAAATCCCAGATTTTTATGGTTGTGTCATCTGAACCAGAAATTGCCCGCTTGCCATCCGACGTGACGGCAACTACATTTACTGAGTAGCTGTGACCTTCGAGAGTAAACTGTTCGTTTCCAGTGGTTAAATCCCAGACTTTGAGGGTGTTGTCAAATGAACCAGAAATTGCCCGCTTGCCATCCGACGTGACCGCAACTGCATATACTGGGTAGCTGTGACCTTTGAGAGTAAACTGTTCGTTTCGAGTTGTTAAATCCCAGACTTTGATGGTTTTGTCTGTTGAACCAGAAATTGCCCACTTGCCATCTTCCGTGACAGCAACTGCATTTACTGAGTTGCTGTGACCTTTGAGAGTAAATTCTTCCTTTCCCGTTGTTAAATCCCACACTTTGAGGGTGTTATCATCTGAACCAGAAATTGCCCGCTTGCCATCCGACGTGACGGCGACTGCATTTACCGAGTTGCTGTGACCTTGGAGGGTGCGTAGCAATCCCCTGCGAGGGGGAGTTAAACAGGGTGTCAAAGGACGCAACCAAGGTGCTGCTTTCCACTGCTTTGCTACCTCCAACATTGCCTGAATCTGAGGCATTTCAAAGTACAGTAAGCGCCCTAACAATTGTTCCGCCAGTTTGGTCTTATCTCCATCCAAAATATCGGCTGACATCCACAGTACCGATTGAATCAAGTCCAGGGCTTTCGCTTTTTCTGGGTTGTACTCTCGTTGAGTTACTGCTTCTGAAGCGTCAAGCAAATTGAAATCATCAATAAGTGCCTGCACTCCAAAGTCAGAATGCTGAATCTTTGCTATCAGAAAGTTAAAGTCTGTCAGTTTTTGATAATACTTTTCTAAATTCCCTGACTTAACATAATTTGGCAGTAAGCTGCCCAGATAAGCACGTTGATAGAAAAGTGGTTTAGCCGCTAACTTGTCAGCAAATTCTCCCATCTCACGCCATCCCCTCTTCTAAATACTCAGCAATCCCTTCTAGGCGCAGGAAATATACGCGTCCGGATTCGTCGCCTGCGACAATTGTGACTCCATCGGGTGCAATGGCGCAACAGGGGATCGAACTTTTACCTGTGAAACTGGCAATGACATTTCCACTTGACAAATCCCAGACTTTGATGGTTGTGTCATCTGAACCAGAAATCGCCCATTTGCCATCAGCAGTGACGGCTACTGCATTTACTGAGTAACTGTGACCATAGAGAAAAAACAGTTCCTTTCGAGTTGTTAAATCCCAGACTTTGATGGTTTTGTCATCTGAACCAGAAATCGCCCATTTGCCATCAGCAGTGACAGCTACTGCATTTACCGAGTCCCTGTGACCCTTGAGAGTAAATTCTTCCTTTCGAGTTGTTAAATCCCAGACTTTGAGGGTGTTGTCATCTGAACCAGAAATCGCCCGCTTGCCATCCTCTGTGACAGCTACTGCATTTACCGAGTTGCTGTGACCTTCGAGGGGAAACACTTCCTTTCGGATTTCTAAATCCCAGACCTTGAGAGTGGTGTCATCTGAACCGGAAATGACCATTTTGCCATCACTGATGATGGCTACTGCATTTACCAAGCTGCTGTGACCATTAAGAGTAAACTCTTCCTTTCCAGTTGTTAAATCCCAGACTTTAAGGGTTTTTTCCCAAGAACCAGAAATTGCCCGTTGCCCATCAGCAGTGACGGCTACTGCATTTACTGAGTTTCTGTGACCAGTGAGAATAAATTTTTCCTTTCCAGTGGTTAAATCCCCGACTTTCAGGGAGTTGTCCCATGAACCAGAAATCGCCCGCTTGCCATCAGCAGTTATGGCTAGTGCTTTTACCAAGTATCTGTGACCATTGAGAGTAAACAGTTCCTTTTCAGTTGTTAAATCCCAGACTTTGATGGTGTTGTCAAATGAACCAGAAATTGCCCGCTTGCCATCCTCCGTGACGGCTACTGCATTTACTGAATTGCTGTGACCATTGAGAGTAAACAGTTCCTTTCGAGTTGTTAAATCCCAGACTTTGACGGTGTTGTCAAATGAACCAGAAATTGCCCGCTTGCCATCAGCAGTGATGGCTAGTGCATTTACGGAGTTGCTGTGAACTTTGACAGGAAATAGTTCCTTATGTACTGAGTTGCTGTGAACTTTATTTACTGAGTTGCTGTGAACTTTAAGAGGAAACTCTTCCTTTGGAGTTGTTAAATCCCAGACTTTAAGGGTGTTGTCCAAAGAAGCAGAAATTGCCCGCTTGCCATCCTCCGTGACGGCGACTGCA